>NZ_JACJOZ010000030.1:0-217152 GCF_014695795.1 Phormidium sp. FACHB-592 | reverse complement strand
GTCTGTCCGTATTTGATGATTTGAGTCGATTGGCACTTGGGACAGTTCATCGATTTGGCTGCAATGGTTAGAGATTCTGGTTCGCTAGCTTACCATTACTATGCATTACTACCAATCATTTTCCAACCAACCAAACGCCTAGAAGAGCAGAATTTCAAAGATGCTTTTACCAAGCGTATTATTGGCTTACCGGGCGAACGTTTAGAGGTGAAGCAAAACAAAGTCTACGTTAATAGCAAACCGTTGCAAGAACCTTACATATCAGAACCGCCGGACTACAAATGGGGTCCACAGGTTGTACCGCCAAAGCAATATTTTGTGCTAGGGGACAATCGCAATAACTCTTACGATAGCTACTATTGGGGGTTTGTGCCGCGTGAGCTAATCATTGGGCAAGCCATCTGGCGCTATTATCCCTTTGATCGCACAGGCTCGCTCGAACGTTAGTCGTCACATGCGAATCATTGCTTACCTCTACAGCGACCCCTTGCTAGAACCAACGCCCGATCGCGATCTGTGGGGTTGGGAGATCGATCGCGTCTATCAAGATCTGGCGATCGCAGCCGCGCCCAAACAAGGAAAAGAACCCACGATCGTTCCCCGTCAGCAATGGCAACAGCTTTTAGAGGATTGTCGGGTAGATCCAGCAGACTATTTGCTGCTGCGTCGGGTTGAAGAATTAGGTGATTCGGTACAGGCAGTGGGCGATCGACTAGCGGAACTTGAAGCGTTGCATATCCGGCTCATCGTTACAGAGCAAGCGACTGAGGCAATACCACCGACACTAGCCGCGCAGCCGATCCTACAGAGCGCGGGCTTGCAGGCAGATTTGTTAAAGCTGTTGCAGCAGGTACAGCGCGAACAACGGAGCCGACGCATCCGGCAGGGACACGCACAAAATCGCGTTATGGCGCTGCCACCACCTGGAAAAGCACCCTATGGCTATCGGCGTAGCAAACATCGTTATATAGTCGATCGCAGCACAGCCCCAGTGGTCAAAGACTTTTTTGAGCAGTTTTTACTTTACGGTTCACTCAGCGGCGCGGTTCGCTATCTGGCAAAGCGCTATGGTAAAAAAATTGCTGTCTCCACCGGTCATCGCTGGCTGACCAATCCTGTGTATCGAGGCGATCTAGCGTATCAAAATGGTGAGCTTGTCAGCGATACCCATGCTGCCATCCTCTCACGAGAAGAAGCCGCCCAAATCGATCGCCTGCTGCGACGCAATCGACGACTGCCACCTCGTACCGCTAGTGCGCCACGATCGCTTGCAGGCTTAGTGGTATGCAGCGAGTGTCGCTCGCCAATGACCGTCACCCGCGTTTCAGCACCCCGGCGCGATCGCGAATATCTCTACCTGCGCCCAACGGTATGCACCCAACGACCCAAGTGCGGAGCAATCGCCTACGAAAAAATACTCCAGCAGGCGATCGAGCGCATCTGTGAAGACCTGCCTCGCGCTGTGGCAGGTGTAGCTCTCCCCGATATGGGCACAATAAAGCAACGCCTTGATGGAGCGATCGCTGCCAAGCAAGCCATCCTGGTGCAACTACCGCCGTTGGTCACGAGTGGCGTACTGGATCAGGAAACGGCTGATCTACGGCGCTACAAATTACAGACTGAAATTGCTGCCCTTCAGGGAAAGCTAGCACAATTACCCCCAGCCAACTTAAAGGCGATCGCCCAAACTGTCTCCATCCCGCAGTTCTGGCTCGATCTCTCCGAAGCGGAACGCCGCTTCTACTTCCGCGAATTTATCCGCCAAATTGACCTGATCCGCCATCAGGAAACGTGGAAACTAAAGCTGATGTTTATTTTTTAGAGATGAGTGAGGGGAGAGGAGTCAGAAGCCAGGAGCAGAACTCAAAACTTTCTTCTGCCTTTTGCCCTCTGCCTTCTGCCCTTTGCCCTCTGCCTTCTATCCCAAGGAGACCCCCCTTGCCCCGCACCATTCGCCAAGCGCAGCCACCCCTGGAATTTATTCCACCAAAGCTCAATCTTTTTGTTGTGAAAATGTTGCAATGGCTGTTGCCTGCCATCATGCGCTCGCGGACAGCCATTCGCCGGGTCGAAGCAACCAACGTCGAGGTTTTGGTTGATCTATTGCGCCAATTTCATGAGGGAAAAATTCGGTTTTTGCTAGCGTTTCGGCATCCCAGCGTTAACGATCCGTTCTCGATGGCATACCTCCTCGGACGTATTGTGCCAAAGGTTGCACGGCAGCAACGAGTCGCGCTGCGCCGACCGATTCATGCTCACTTTATGTACGATCGCGGCATTCCGCTCTGGGCTGGCTCGTTTATGGGTTGGCTGTATTCGCAATTGGGCGGCACTCCAATTCACCGGGGCAAGGTTGATCGCGTTGGCTTGCGGTCTGCCCGCGATTTGTTTGCCAATGGCTCCCTCCCGCTAGCAGCCGCGCCTGAAGGTGCCACCAACGGTCATACCGAAATTGTTAGCCCACTAGAACCCGGACTCAGCCAGCTTGCTTTCTGGTGCGTAGAAGACTTACGTAAAGCGAATCGGACTGAAGACGTACTGGTTGTGCCGATCGGCATTCAGTATCGCTACATCACACCACCCTGGCGGGAAATTGACCAACTTTTAAGTCAGTTAGAAGCGGATACTGGGTTAGTGGTGACAGCGGTTAATCCTCAAGATGCTCCAAACGAACGTTTACTGTATGGGCGGCTGTATCGTCTAGGTGAACATCTACTGTCGTTAATGGAAGAGTTTTATAGCCGCTTTTATCAGCAACCGCTGTCTGCGACTCCATCGCTTGATCAAGACGATCAAGCTGCCGCTCCGACTGATCCCGCTATACCTCTTTCCCATGAAGCGTTTGCGGTGCGTCTAAACGCGCTGATGGATGCCGCACTTAAGGTCGCAGAACAATATTTCAACCTCCAGCCCAAAGGTAGCGTGATTGATCGCTGTCGGCGGTTAGAGCAAGCAGGCTGGGATTATATCTACCGCGAAGACCTGAAGGCGATCGAGCAAATTTCGCCCCTGGAGCACTGCCTGGCTGATCGGATCGCTGAAGAGGCAAATCACCGTCTCTGGCATATGCGCATGGTCGAAAGCTTTGTTGCAGTCACAGGCAAGTACGTCCTGGAGAAACCTAGTGTTGAGCGCTTCGCTGAAACCACCTTGCTGATGTGGGATATGGTCGCCCGGATTAAAGGTGAAAATCCTTTCGATCGCCCCAAGCTCGGTCGACTCAAGGCTGTTCTAACGATCGGTCAACCCCTCTCTGTGTCAGATCGCTGGCACGACTATGAAGGCAACCGCCGCAACGCCAAACAAGCCGTTATGACTCTTACGCAAGACCTGCAAACGGCGTTAGAGCAAATGGCAGTTCGAGAGTAAGACGACGGGGGCGGCTGAGAGAGAGGATAGCAGGGAGCAAAGGCAATTGAGAGAGTTAGGAAGGCGAGAGCGGCTAAGGGCAGTAAAAGAGGGCGGTAACGAAAATCAGTTCAGAACTTGATTGATGTTCTAGCAAACACACGCAATACCCCAACTAACATCTGCTTCCCCTACTCCCCTCTTACTCCCTCTACTTCCCCTACTTCCCTCTTGCTCCCTCTGCTTCCCCTCACTCTTCACCTACTTAGCCGTTTCCTTCACTGCCTCTGTCTTCGGTTTACCACCCGAATTTCGCACATTCATCACCTTGCCGAGCAAATCAAACCAGAAGGGCGCACCCATCGCAATGGCAAGCCCACTAACAACCCAGCCAAAAACGAGCTTTAGTAAATTGAGCGGTTTCGCGATCAGAAGTTGAGCGATTGTGACAGGAGTGACAGATCCTGGCTCGAAGGCTCGACAAGCGTCGGCATGAATGTTGACTGCTGGCTGACAGCCAAATTGCCGCGCCAAGTGTTCTGGTTTCCAGCCAATTGGTAAAGAAAGATCTTTTAGCGCGGCATCAGTTTGATCCTTTACTACTTTCAGAGAATTGGCAACCGCAGGAGTTGTCGGGGCATTAGGGGCGATCGTGCCGTCAGTAAGGTTTTGGTTGAGATAAATGCCGCTGGCTCTATCAGTGATGACCTTCCGCAAATCGCCATCATTTGAGAGGCGATTGACAATAAAAAAGGCATCTGAGTTGGTGGAGCTTGCCAGTACTAACCCAATTAAGATGGCTACGCCTTTTGCATTGCGTTTGTAAACGCCCGAAGCCCGAGACATGGAGTTGTCGAACCAGCTTGAAATCTCTTCACGAAATTGATTGAGATCATGACCCGTCCGCTGCACCTTAGATTGAGCACGTCTGGCAAGAATGGAAAAGCTTTCCTTAATAGAATTTGGCAGCTTTCCTAAGACTTGCTGAATCGACTGATAGGTTTGGTAATTGTCATAGGTTGAGCGATCGTCGTTCGTTAAACCTAGCTTTGTAAAAGCAAGATCGATGACAGCATACCGTTGCTCATTGCTCAGTTGTTCCATGCTTTGGCTAATAATAGACGTGCGTTGTTCGCCCCCAAACTGGTTTAGAACTGCGCTCAAAATCTGTTGCCGTTGCCCGCCGCCCAACTGACCTAACGCTGTATGAAGCGCTCGTTGTTGTTGCTTGAGCAGATTAGTTTGCGAATTCAAGTTAGCGCGATAAATCCTACGTCTGCGATCGATAAGCTGCTTTTCAACGCTTTGAAAAACATCAGGTGCTATCAACAAAAATTGCTCTTCTACAGTTTCAGGGTACGCCTGCACAATCTCTTTCTCGATCGCTTCTGGGTATGCCTCTAAAAGCTGTTGTTCCAATTCAGGGTTAACCTGTGCTTCTAATGGCTCCGCTTGTGCAAGCATTGCTTCATAGGCACCAAACACTTCTCGATGTGTGGTGCTAGTTTCATCTACCAATTGAGCGATTTCAGCTAAGCTTGGACGCAGCCCACCGGACAAAATCGCTCTCTCGTTCTTTTCACCAAAAATACTTAACTTAAAAGCCCTGAGACGTTTGGTAAAGTAGAGCAAATCTTCATCGCCTGCACCATCCGCAGCCATTGTTACCTCCGGCTGAGGCTCTGCGGGTGAACCCGTTTCGGATGAGTAGATTTCTGGTTGGTAAGGCTGAGTTGAATCTGACTGATACGGTTCTGATGCATACGCAGCCGACGGGTCGGGTTCTGGCTGATAAGTATTGAAGCGAGCTGCTTGCAATGCTTCTGGAGCAACAGTAAGTGCAGGGGTTTGAGCAGCCGATAACGGATAGTTAGTAATGTAAGCATCAAGGCTTTCACCCATCCGCTCGACGCACGTTACTAAGGTTATTTCTCCAATGTTGAAGTCGTGAAGAATGTCATTGTACTCTTCTACAAGCGTTACAAAGTTAGCATCACTTGCTAAATCTTTGTTCGCTTTTTCGGCAATGATTCTAATTCTTCCTTTTTCAAAATTGCTTACAGGTGCTTCGATCGTATCTGCATTAAGACTCCCTACAATTCTCGTAGCGAACTTTTCTAGCCTGACTTCTATAAGCTTTTTCGACAGGATTGAAAGCCCCAATCTTTCTAGTAAAGAGGTTGAAAATGTTTCGGGAGCAATGTAGGACGGTCCAGTAGATTGATTGGTGCCAAAAGCACCCTTTCTATTACTAGGAATGAACCAGCGAGTGATTCTACGTGCGCCTCTAGCAACAATGCTTTTCGACTCTTGATTAATATTTTTAAGGAGCGGATCGTCGTAGAGTTTGTTAACTAGCTCTCTTACTTTTTCTTCTTCGGGGGTAGCGCTGCCACCAGCAAGAAAGACTTCGATCGATTCCTTAAGGTGCTTTGCCCGCCACTGAAATAAAGTAGTTAGTAGCTCTTGAAGCTCTGACGCGAGTAAGCTAAGAATCAAATAAATGAAAATTAAGCCAATCGCAATATCCAGAACAAACGGTAAACCCATAAAAACTGCCCCGATAGTGAGATGCTTCATTCAAGACTACTGTAGATGAATGAGCAAGAACACTATATAGTTCTATGCCAGAAACATCTGTTTACTTAAACAAAATTTAGTGACTCAGCCATCCTATCCTGCTCCTTTGATCTCAGGCTTATAACCTCGGTAATTAATACCTTCTGACGCTGATTAGCCGTGATGAACAGCTGATGCATGGGCTATCTAGCGATCGTCGGTAGGAAGCGAGGCGATCGACACACAAACGCCATCGGCTGTTTTACGCTAGAGAAGGCATGCGAACCGCGATGAAAGAGGAAGCGATGAAAAAATTTGGGTTCATTCTCACTGCCTTATTACTGCTGACAGCACCTGTCCATGCAGTTGAGTATCAGGGCAAGAATTTAGATGGCATTAAAATACCTGCCAAAGTAACGTCATACAAAACGGGCGGTGAGTATGACGTGCAGGTACAGTTTAAGCAAAACCTCGCTACGATCTACTTCTCGCATGGCGGACAAACGACCATTCGCCTCACGCAGCGTGTTATCACTGACCCGAACAAGATCGAAGGTATTGGTAAACTGGGGCAGGTGTATCTTGGTAGAGTCTTCAGTGTAGGGCTTGATTTCGATCGCTCCAGTAGTGACGTTGCAGCCTCAGTTGTGCCTACAACAGAGTACCTCTGGAGCATTCGGCTCGACCCAGACAGCCTCAAACAAGCCACTCAGACAACACCGCAGCAATCTAGCCAGTAGCCTAAAATCAAAGCATTGCCAGTCTCTCTACGCCTTATGCTGCCCATTATTTACTCTGACGCTTTTTTGCTGCACGAAACAGGTTCCTTTCATCCTGAAAAACCAGCCCGTTTGACAGCTATCAAAACAGCGTTGCAAGCTTCGCCCTGGGCAGATCAGCTTGATTGGCGATCGCCGACTCCCGTTGAAACCCGTCCGGTAATGCCGCACGTACAGCAAGTGCATTCTCAGCGCTATATCGAAGGAGTGCAACGACTGGCAAAGCGGGGCGGTGGCTATATTGATGCGGATACACCTGTTTCGGCACAGACCTATGATGTAGCGCTGCTGGCAGTGAGTGCTTGGATGGATGGAGTCGATCGTGTGTTGGCAACCGATCAGCCAGCGTTTGTGTTAGCGCGTCCTCCGGGTCATCATGCTGTAAGCGAGATGGGTATGGGCTTTTGCATTTTTTCCAACGCTGCGATCGCGGCTCATTATGCGCTGAAGCAACCGGGTGTTGATCGCGTTGCCATTCTCGATTGGGATGTGCATCACGGTAACGGTACACAGGCGATTACTGAGAAACAGCCTCAGATTGCGTACTGTTCGCTGCACGAGTCGCCGCAGTATCCCGGTACCGGTGCCCAGCAGGAGCGCGGGCTGCATAACAATGTACTGAACGTGCCAATGTCGCCTGGTAGCACAATGGCAGACTATGAACCTGCTTTTGTCCAGCAAGTGATGCCGTTTTTGACTGCTTTTCAGCCTGACTTGCTAATTATTAGCGCAGGGTATGACGCAACTCATGCCGATCCACTGGCTGGCATTTCTTTGAAACCAGAGGACTTCGGCGTGTTTACACGTTACTGTCTAGCGCTCACTCATCGCCTTCTTTTTGGGTTAGAAGGTGGCTATGATTTGGATGCGATCGGGCGATCGGTCGTCGCAACGATCGAGCCGTGTTTGTAAAGCAGGTTTGCTACTGCTATTGCTAGGTCAGCCCGTAGTATGAGTTTGGCTGTGAGGAGTAGGGTATCTATCGTGCAGTCAGCAGGCTTCTACAGAAAAGAAATCTATAGCCGTCAGCAAGCCGTTAACAAGAAGTATCTACACCCGCAACGATCGCCCTTGCTTACTTTTGCCTGGTGCCATACTGCTCGGTCATTGTGTCAAAACTTCTTAGTGAGCGCCTCTCTAAATAAGTAACTGCTCGATCTCGTCTTCAAAAAGATCAAGTGCAGTACGGTGTGATATTTTTAACTCGTCGAGCCTTTTGCAGACCGAATTACGTAAGAGCGCTGATTAAGACTAAATTGCAATGGATGAGCTGGATACGCGCGAATGGCTGCTAACGAATGGGTTGGGTAGTTTTGCCAGTGGCACGGTTTGTGATGCCCGTACACGCACCTACCACGGTTGGCTCGTCGCGGCACTCGAGCCGCCTGCCCAACGAATGCTGTTGTTTTCTCACCTGGAAGCCAGCCTGGAAGTGGGCGGACTCATTTTTGCGCTTGGAACAAACTTCTGGCTCGCTAATCAGGTTGAGAAGGTTGAGCCGTTGGGCTACCGTCTGTTGCGTGAATTTAGCGTCGATCCTGTACCAACCTGGGTCTGGAGTTTAGGCGATCAGTGGCAGTTGCATCGTCAGATCATGATGCCCTACGGCATGGTGACAGAGGAGCGATCGCCCGAAGCCATGCCGCCTTTTGTCAATCGTGTGCTGGTGCAGTATCGCTATATGGGCAGCCAACAGGCGCTTTTGCGGCTGCGACCGATTATTGGCGATCGTGACTTCCATCAGCACCAGCAAGAAATACCTGCGCTTTCGTTTTCTCAGTTGATCAGTGCGAATCAAGTTTTTTTGCAAGCGCTACAGGCTGGTAAAACAGGGACACCCTGGAGTCTTTCCTGGAGCCAAGGGCAGTACCATCCTGAAGAAACCTGGTACTGGAGCTACTATTATCCTGTCGAAGCGCGTCGTGGCTTAGATTATTTGGAGGATTTATTTAGCCCTGGCTACTTAACGGTCTGGCTACAACCGGGTGAAACGGTCACGCTAGAAGCAAGGGTAGGTTTACCTTCCACAACTTTGCCAGACCAGCTTCCAGCGATCGTCGATTGGACAATGCAGGCAGAGCAACAGCGATTGGAGCAAGCATTCCTGCCCTTCCACTCTGTCTCATCTGTCTCTACTGCACCAGAAACAATGGTGCTGTGGGAACGACTGCTACAAGCAAGCGATCGCTTCTTTGCCTGGCAACCCGTTCAGCAAACGCCGACGATCGTTGCGGGCTATCACTGGTTTGGTGATCGTAGCCGCGATACCTTGCTTTCCATACCCGGTTTGACCCTCACGACTGGACGGTTTTCGCTAGCCCGCAAAATGCTTGATCGGCTTGGGCGCTTGTGCTGTCAGGGGCTAATCCCCAACCTACTGCCTGTCTATGGTGGTGACGTCAGCTATCGCAACATTGATTGTGCGCTGTGGTGGATCGAAACACTTGGGCTTTATTTAGAAGCAACGCAAGATTGGGAGTTTTTGCTGGAGCAATACGAAGTCGTCAAGCAAATTTACAAAGCATTTACGACTGGTACCTTATATAACATTCGCATTGATGCCTCCGACGGGCTGATTACCTGGGATGACACCAGTGTGCCGTTGACCTGGATGGATACGATCGTCGGGGGTGAAGCAGTTACCTTACGCAACGGTAAGCCAGTTGAGATTAATGCACTCTGGTACTCGGCACTCTGCTGGGCTACCCAGTGGGCGACCTTGCTGGCAGATCGCCCCGATGTCGAGAATGTCGATCGCCTCCTCAATCTGGCACGACGCTATGCCCAGCAGGCAGATCAGGTAAAAGCCTCAATGCAAAAGTTCTGGAATGCCCAGCAACGCTATTTCTACGATCGCCTGGAGCCAAACGATCGCCTGGATGCCACGATCCGCCCTAATGCTGTACTGGCTTTATCACTGCACCACTGCGCGTTTTCCACCGAGCAGTCGCGTCAGGTGCTCTATACGGCGCGCGATCGACTCCTTACGCCCTACGGGCTCCGCACGTTAGACCCAGCTGATCCTGCCTATCACGGTATGTGCAACGGCACCCCTGATCAGCGCGATCGCGCCTACCATCAGGGCACTGTCTGGAGCTGGCTCCTTGGTCCCTTTAGTCGCGCCTGGAGCCGCTTTTGCACCGCAGAAGGAGAACCACTGCCACTTGATTTACAGCTACTGTTAACGCACTTTCAGCACGAAGGCTGCTTTGATGCGATCGCCGAAATTTTTGATGGTGATGCACCCCATCAACCGCGCGGCGCGATCGCCAGTGCCAGCGCGATCGCTGAACTGCTGCGCCAGTGGGAGGAGTTGGTATAGGAAGAGGGGGTAAGCAGGAGGAGCAGAGGAAGCAAGAGGAGCAGAGGGAGCAGGAGTTTAAGTTCCGTGGAAATTTGTGGAATGTTCTGAGCAACCTTTTGCAAAGAGCAGTTCAGAGCGACGAGCCTGTGTCACTTTAGTGTTCTACGAGGTATAGCAGTCAAACATAACGTGAGGACAGACATCAACCCTGAAACTTCCTTTGAGCAAGGGCTTCGATTCATCCCTCATCCTTCATCCTTTTGCTATAGGCAGTGTCCCGAAGATAGGTAATCTTTGAGCTTACCGCTGCTCCCCCTGCTCCCATTGCTCCCAGACGCTGCCTCTTCTTCCTATGGCAAAAAGAACTGTAAAAGGGTGGCAAACGCGCTGAGTAAGTTGATGCCAAAGCCATTTCCTTTTTTAGGTTTGGCTGGAGGAGTTTCTAGTTCTTTAATCGACTGTTGAATGCCCTGTGCTGTTTTGGTGTCGCCGCTGGCAGTGAACAATTTGTCTGCTTGTTTAAGGTCAGCGATTGCCCCTGTACGATCGCTCGTTTGGAGCCGTGCCAAGCCACGCCCCAGGTATGCCTGAGCAAAATCTGGTTGCCGCGCTAGCGCCTGATTGAAGTTCTCAACGGCTGCCGCATAGTTTTTCTGTTCGCCATGAGCGACCGCCCACTTGTAAAAATCCTCTGCCTTACCAATCTCAGCAGGCAGACCGATCGCTCCCTGCAACATTGCTTGCTCCAGATTGGCTCCTGCAACGCTCGCGTTGGTCATGTAAGCATGGCGCAGGTCAACCGCATTTAAGTTTGCGCCATCAAGCTTAGCCTCAGTCAAATCGGCACCAGACAAACTGGCACCGACCAAAATTGCGCCACGCAAATCGGCTCCCTGCAAGTTTGCCCGACTCAGATTTGCCTGAGTCAAGTCTGCCTGCCTCAGATCCGCACCACGCAAATCGGCGTATACCAAGCCAGCATTGCGTAATTCACAACTAGAGCATTGCCTGGTTGCCAGCAGCTTTTGCGTATGCTCCAGGTTTTCTGCCCATGCAGGCACCGCCATACTAGCTGTCAGAAAAGCTGTGAAGCCTACAGGAATTGCTGTTTTGCTTGGCAGGTTGAAACTCATGGCGATTGGCTAAAAAAGATTTGCAGCAGTGTCTCACTATTTAACTCTAAGTTGACGCTGACAGCACACCAACCCCAAAAATTCAAGCAATTTTTGCACCTTTATATAGAATATAGATTAAAGATACAAAAGCACGGATGTTAGGCATAGAGAGTGACCCATTTCCCTAATTAGGCAACGCTCAAGCTATCAGCAATGCCAGGTGAATGAGTAGTGGGCAAAGAAACTGGCAAGACCAGCGACATTTTTCTTTGAATCTCTAGACATCCTGCTGGGTATTCAGATCAGCCATTAGGAGATTAATGCGTTCTGCAACATCAGCTCGCCCCTCAGGATCAGAGCCGTGTAAAAAGATATCCAGAATAAACCAGCGACAAAGGTCAGGATCTGTGTTTACCAAGCTAAGAATCACCCCGTTGAGCACTTCTGTCGTCAAATGGTCAGGAAGGCGCTTCAGTTCATCTCGAATCACTAAAGCGTTGTCAAGCTCTTGAGTCTGATAAGCACTAGCAACAGCCTTAACAACCACTGCAATCAGCTCGTCTAGGTTTGGCTTGACATCATCCATACTGTTGGTCAAAGGTTCTAGCCACTTGCTAAAGAGTAAATTGGTTGGGTGCGATCGCCATCTGGGCAGTAGCAGTTTCTCTAGTCGTCTCGATCGCTGAGTGGTAAGAGGGACGACAGGGCGTGTATGTATTCAATGCATCTTAGCTACTTAATCAGCATCTATCCTAGGAGAGACTGCCTAAAGCAGAGTACTGACATCATAATAAGTATTTAGAGTGACCCTAACGTTATTCTGGGGTAGATCTCTGGCTCTATCATTCGGTAGAGTTTGCATTGCCACCTGTTAAGAGTCATCGCACCTTCTAGAAGAATTAAGCCATGTCAACTGCACAAGCACCAGTGAGCACAGACAATCTTGACCCCAAGCAGCTTTTGAGCGTTCTGGCAGAGGTTAAGAAGGGCAACTTCTCGGTACGAATGTCGATCGACCAAACAGGCATGGCTGGCAAAATTGCCGATACGCTCAACGACATCATTGAGATGAATGAGCGGTTAAGCAACGAATTAGAGCACGTTAGTAACGTCGTTGGTAAAGAAGGCAAGATCAGTGAACGTGCCTCTTTAGGCAACGCGAAAGGCTCCTGGAAAGCCTGCGTAAACTCAGTCAACACGTTGGTTACAGATCTTGTGCAGCCCACAGCAGAGACCGCACGAGTAATTCGAGCGGTGGCAAATGGTGACCTCTCGCAAACGATCGCCACCGAAATTGAAGGCAGACCTCTGCAAGGAGAATTCCTTCAAACGGCTCGCATTGTCAACACAATGGTGGATCAGCTTAACTCCTTCGCTTCTGAGGTCACGCGGGTGGCACGGGAAGTGGGTACCGAAGGCAAACTTGGCGTACAGGCAGAAGTCAAAGGCGTCGCAGGCACCTGGAAAGACCTGACCGACAGCGTGAACCTGATGGCAGGCAACCTGACCGCACAGGTACGAAACATTGCGGAAGTAACCACTGCGGTGGCGAATGGCGACCTCTCCAAAAAAATCACCGTGGATGTCAAAGGTGAAATTCTCGAGCTGAAAGACACGATCAACGTGATGGTGGATCAGCTCAACTCCTTTGCCTCAGAAGTAACCAGGGTCGCGCGAGAAGTGGGCGCTGACGGCAAACTGGGTGGTCAGGCAGAAGTCCGGGGTGTAGCGGGCACCTGGAAAGACCTGACGGACTCTGTAAACTTCATGGCAGGTAGTTTGACGGCGCAGGTGCGAAACATTGCGGAAGTGACGACCGCTGTGGCAAACGGCGACCTGTCCAAAAAAATTACGGTGGATGTCAAAGGCGAAATCCTGGAGCTGAAAAACACGATCAACACGATGGTGGATCAGCTCAACTCCTTCGCCTCAGAAGTAACCAGGGTCGCACGGGAAGTGGGTTCCGAAGGGAAACTGGGTGTGCAGGCACAAGTTCAGGGTGTAGCAGGCACGTGGAAAGACCTGACCGATAACGTGAACTCAATGGCAGGCAATCTGACGGGACAGGTACGAAATATTGCCGAAGTGGCAACGGCGATCGCCAATGGTGACCTCTCCAAGAAAATCACGGTGGATGTCAAAGGCGAAATCCTGGAGCTAAAAAACACCATCAACATCATGGTGGATCAGCTTAACTCCTTCGCTTCTGAAGTGACGCGGGTCGCGCGGGAAGTGGGTTCCGAAGGCAAACTAGGTGGGCAAGCAGACGTAAAAGGCGTAGCAGGCACCTGGAAAGACCTGACCGACTCCGTAAACTTCATGGCAGGCAGCTTGACTGCACAGGTACGGAACATTGCGGAAGTAACCACTGCGGTGGCGAATGGCGACCTGTCCAAAAAAATCACCGTGGATGTGAAAGGCGAAATCCTGGAGCTAAAAGACACGATCAACGTCATGGTGGATCAGCTCAACTCCTTCGCCTCTGAGGTGACGCGGGTGGCACGGGAAGTGGGTTCCGAAGGCAAACTGGGTGTGCAGGCAGACGTAAAAGGCGTAGCAGGCACCTGGAAAGACTTGACTGATAGCGTGAACTCGATGGCAGGCAACCTGACCGCACAGGTACGGAATATTGCCGAAGTAACGACCGCTGTGGCAAATGGCGACCTGTCCAAGAAAATTACGGTGCAGGTGAAAGGCGAAATTCTCGAGCTAAAAGACACCATCAACGTCATGGTGGATCAACTCAGTTCCTTTGCCTCAGAAGTAACCAGGGTCGCACGCGAAGTAGGCACGGAAGGCAAACTCGGCGTACAGGCAGAAGTCCGGGGCGTAGCAGGCACCTGGAAAGACCTGACCGACAGTGTGAACTCGATGGCAGGCAACCTAACCGCACAGGTACGAAACATTGCCGAAGTAACGACCGCTGTGGCAAACGGTGACCTGTCCAAGAAAATTACGGTGCAGGTGAAAGGCGAAATTCTCGAGCTAAAAGACACCATCAATGTCATGGTGGATCAACTCAGTTCCTTTGCTTCTGAAGTAACTAGGGTCGCACGCGAAGTGGGTTCCGAAGGACGGCTGGGTGTGCAAGCCGATGTGCGTGGTGTAGCGGGTACATGGAAAGACCTGACAGACTCAGTAAATTTTATGGCGGGTAGCTTAACCGCACAAGTGCGGAACATTGCTGCTGTAACGACCGCTGTGGCAAACGGTGACCTGTCCAAGAAAATTACCGTAGATGTGAAAGGCGAAATTCTCGAGCTAAAAAACACCGTCAATACAATGGTGGATCAGCTCAACTCTTTCGCCTCTGAAGTCACGCGGGTAGCACGCGAAGTGGGCACCGAAGGAAAACTCGGTGTGCAGGCAGAGGTGCGTGGTGTGGCAGGCACCTGGAAAGACCTGACCGACTCAGTGAACTTCATGGCAGGCTCACTCACAGCGCAAGTACGAAACATTGCCGAAGTGACGACTGCTGTGGCGAATGGCGATCTGTCGAAGAAAATTACCGTGGATGTGAAGGGCGAAATCCTGGAGCTAAAAAACACGATTAACACAATGGTGGATCAGCTCAGTTCCTTTGCCTCTGAAGTAACACGGATGGCACGCGAAGTGGGCACCGAAGGAAAACTCGGTGTACAGGCGTATGTGCGTGGTGTAGCGGGCACCTGGAAGGATTTGACCGATAACGTGAACTCAATGGCTGGCAACCTGACCGCACAGGTGCGGAACATTGCCGAAGTAACGAAAGCTGTTGCTAATGGTGATCTCTCCAAGAAAATCACGGTGGATGTAAAGGGCGAAATTCTCGACCTGAAAGACACTATCAATGTCATGGTGGATCAGCTTAATTCCTTCGCCTCTGAGGTAACGCGGGTCGCACGCGAAGTGGGCACGGAAGGGATTCTGGGTGGACAAGCAGAGGTGCGCGGTGTGGCAGGCACCTGGAAAGATCTGACCGACTCCGTGAACTTTATGGCAGGCAATCTGACCGCGCAGGTACGAGGCATCGCGAAAGTGGTGACGGCAGTAGCTAACGGGGACCTGAAGCGGAAGCTCATGCTGGAAGCGAAGGGTGAGATCGAAACCCTTGCCGACACGATCAACGAGATGATTGATACGCTGGCAACCTTTGCCGATCAGGTGACAACCGTAGCGCGTGAGGTGGGTATTGAAGGGAAGCTAGGCGGTCAAGCGAAAGTGCCGGGTGCATCGGGAACGTGGCGTGACCTGACGGATAACGTGAACGAGTTGGCAGCGAATCTCACGACCCAAGTGCGCGAAATCGCAGAAGTGGCAACGGCAGTAACGAAGGGCGACCTGACACGATCGATTTCTGTGGCAGCAGAAGGCGAGGTTGCAATCCTGAAAGACAACATCAACCAGATGATTGCCAACCTGCGCGAAACCACTCAGAAGAACACTGAACAAGACTGGCTCAAAACCAACTTGGCAAAGTTCACACGTATGCTACAGGGGCAGCGCGATCTAGAAGCGGTTTCTAAGCTCATCCTCTCAGAATTGGCTCCGCTGGTTTCGGCGCAGCATGGGGTCTTTTACCTGATGGAAAGCAGCGAGTTGCATCCTCCCTACCTAAAACTGCTCAGCACTTATGCTTACCGCGAACGCAAACACCTGGCAAATCAGTTCCACTTAGGCGAAGGTTTGGTCGGTCAGTGCGCGCTGGAAAAGGAACGGATTTTGATTACTGAAGTGCCCAGTGACTACATCAAAATTAGTTCCGGTTTGGGCGAAGCAACTCCACTAAATGCCGTTGTGTTACCCGTACTGTTTGAGGGGCAAGTCACAGCAGTGGTCGAATTAGCGTCCTTCCGTCGCTTCAGTGAAATTCACCTCACGTTCTTTGATCAACTAACTGAAAGTATTGCGATCGTCCTTAACACGATCGCCGCCAGTATGCGGACAGAAGAGCTGCTGAAGCAATCGCAATCCCTGGCAGAAGAGCTGCAAATGCAACAGAAGGAGCTGACTGAAACCAACCAGCGACTAGAGCAACAGGCACAATCCCTCACTGCCTCTGAAGAACTGCTCAAGAACCAGCAAGACCAGCTTCAACAGACCAACGAAGAGTTGGAAGAAAAAGCCGAGCTACTGGCAATGCAAAATCAAGAAGTGGAGCGCAAAAACCGAGAGATTGAACAAGCTCGACAGTCCTTAGAGGAAAAAGCCACACAATTGGCGATGACCTCCAAGTACAAGTCTGAGTTTCTGGCGAATATGTCCCATGAGCTACGCACACCGCTTAACAGCCTGCTGATCCTGGCACAGCTACTGGGTGACAACAGTGAAGGTAATTTGACTGCTAAACAAGTTGAATACGCCCGCACGATTCATGCCTCTGGTGGCGATTTACTCACGCTCATTAACGATATTCTCGACTTGGCGAAAATTGAGTCAGGCACGATGTCGGTAGACATTGACCAGACCCTCTTTACCGACCTTCGTAACCATATGGAGCGCACCTTCCGCCAAATCGCGCAAACGAAGCGGTTAGACTTCCACATTCACCTCAATGAACACCTGCCACGTTTGATGTATACCGATTCAAAGCGCCTTCAGCAGGTGTTGAAGAATCTACTTGCGAATGCGTTCAAATTTACAGAGCAAGGGGAAGTCAGTTTACAGATTAGCGTTGCTACCCACGGTTGGAGCCGCGACCAAAAACAACTGAATCAGGCAGAGACAGTAATTGCCTTTGCGGTTTGCGATACTGGGGTGGGCATACCAGCTGCCAAGCAACGGGTCATTTTTGAGGCATTTCAGCAAGCGGATGGCACCACCTCCCGTAAATACGGGGGCACTGGCTTGGGGCTGTCGATTAGCCGGGAGATTGCTCAACTCTTGGGTGGTGAAATTAAACTTCAAAGTGAAGCCGGTCAAGGCAGCACCTTTACGCTTTATTTGCCGCTGTCTTACACCTCAACAGACGCTCACAGCGGCGACCTGCTTGACGATCGCCATCCAACACAGGGAGGAACATTTAAGGCACAGACTACTGGTTTACTTTCGCCGTCAAGGCAGACAGCGCAGCGACTTACAAACAGCGAACGGCGCACAAGCCTGCAAGAAGAGGAAGCCATCGTTGCGTCACTACTGAGTGAACCAGCCATTGATGACGATCGCGATACGATTCAGCCCGACGATCAGGTACTCCTCATCATCGAAGATGACCTTGCCTTTGCCCAGATCCTTCTGGATATGGCACGACAACAAGGCTTTAAAGGGCTAGTAGCCGCTCGTAGTGATGTGGGCTTAGCAATGGCGCAAGAATTAAAACCAGCCGCCATTATGCTGGATGTCCGGCTACCATTTATGACGGGTTGGGCAGTCTTAGATCGACTCAAGCATAATCCTGCTACGCGACATATTCCGGTACATATGATGTCGGTTGAGGAGGGTCAGAAGCGCAGCCTACAGCTTGGTGCGATCGCCTTCATCCAAAAGCCTGCTAGCAGCGAAGCGCTCTCGAAAGCACTCAACGATATTAAGGGCTTTATTGAACGTCCGGTCAAGCATCTACTGATTGTTGAGGACGACGAAACACAACGCCACAGCATTGTAGAGCTGATTGGCAATAGCGACGTGAGAAGCACGGCTGTCGGCACGGGTGCAGAAGCCCTGGAAGCACTCAAAACGGGTCATTTTGACTGCCTGGTATTGGATCTGGGTCTACCTGATATTGCTGGCTTTGCACTGATTGAACAGATTAAGCAAGAACCTGGTCTTCAGCGTCTACCCATCATCGTCTACACGGGCAAAGAACTGACTGCTCAAGAAGAAACCGAACTGCGGCGCATCTCCGACACAATTATTGTGAAAGATGTGCGATCGCCCGAACGACTGCTAGACGAAACCGCGCTGTTCTTGCATCGAGTGCATGAAAATCTACCCGCGCCTCAGCGTTTGATGCTGGAGCAATTACAGCAGGTTGATCCCGCATTGGTGGGCAAGACTGTGCTCATTGTTGACGACGATGTACGCAATATCTTTGCGCTAACCAGTATGCTGGAACGGTATCAGATCCGAACGACCTATGCCGAAAATGGACGAGACGGCATTACACTGCTGCAAAACACCCCTGACCTCGACCTTGTGTTAATGGATGTCATGATGCCAGACATGGATGGCTACGAAACAATGCGTGCCATTCGTCAGCTAGAGCAGTTTCGCACCTTGCCTATCATTGCCTTGACCGCCAAAGCGATGAAGGGCGATCGCGAAAAATGCATCGAAGCCGGTGCATCTGATTACATTACAAAACCAGTCGATATGGAACAGTTACTGTCGTTACTACGGGTTTGGCTATACGAATAGTAATGTCGTTGTACTTTCATCCCTCTTTGTGACTAAGGGTTCTGCTTAAATAGAGTTAGCTTTTTTATGTAAGGGCGGCAATCCGTATCCCTACAGATTGTGAGGTTTACAGAGTATTTAAGGCTCGGTCTTTAGTCCTTAGAGGGAGAGCAGGTAGGAATCAGAGTTACCCCCTCGGTGTAAAGAACATTCCTACTTCTGCTGACCCAGACGTACTGGGAAATCTAACGATATAGAAGTTCTGGAGGGTTAATAGGTGGCTGTTGTACAAACGTTTTATCCCAAAAGAATTTTGAGTTCTTCAACGACGGGCAATCTGCTTGAAGACATCACCCGTACGCTTGAAGATGGCATCACCAACATTCTGATTGACTTTCAGCACGTCATGTTTATGGACAGCACTGGTCTGTCAGCAATGGTGCTACTGCTAAAGCAAGTAAACGAGGCAAATGGTCGTCTGGGGCTTTGCCGACTCAACGGGCAGGCATATATGGTGCTTGAGCATAGCGGGATGGATCAGGTGTTTGACATTTACGACACACCAGAAGCGTTCGATCGTGCTCTGGATAGCAGCAATACAGGCGAACCGTCCGCAAAGTAGACCATAATGGCAGTATGCCACGTAAGCAAAAGTTTCCGCACCTACTGCAATCCAAGTGGACCGCGCACCAAGCCGTTGACGGCTGGCGGCACTTTCAGGTTGCTAATCGCAAAAATCAAGGACAGTGGGTGTTCGCCGAAATGGTGGCTGCCTGCGATCCAACAGTACGCTTCTGGGTCAATGCACGGCTCTTGAAGGATCAAGCGCTCTGGCAGGCTGGCTGGCAGTCGCTCCAAGAGCAAGAGTCGTGGGATCAAGCACTCCAAGCAGCTAAGCAAAGCAACGCTTAGTAGAACGAGCGGCGATCGGGCACCGCCGTACGAGCAAACTTATAGGGCGATCGCCCGTTCAAAAGGGAATATCATCAAAATCTGGTGCTGCCGTCGTCGGTTCAGGTTGTGTCTGAAATTTGCCTGTTTTAGCTTTAGCGGTAGGTGTCGCTGGGGCTGGTTTTGCCGATGGTGCTGCACCACTTGGTTTAGCAGCTTGATTGCTGGCAGGTGCGGGTGTAGACGCAGTAGAGGTTTCCAGAGCGGTATCGGCTCCAAGGCTATGAATCCGCTGGGCAGTGAGTTCGGCGCGCTTTTCTTTGAAGCCTTCGGGTCGATCGATCGTATTCATCCTCAAACTTCCTTCAATGACCACGCGATCGCCCTGATGGAAGCGCTCTTGAATCTCCTGAGCCAGGTTGCCCCAACCGACCACTTTGAGCCGCGAAGGTGGGTCTTCAGTACGTAGGCCAGGAAACTCCACAAACATTTCGGCGATCGGAGTTTGAGTATCGGATGTGTACCGCAGCTCAGGAGCCTGGACAATTTCTGCCATCAAGATGCAGCTATTCATGGAGCATTAACTAAAAACTAATACTCTATTCTAATACTGGCTTTCCGCTTTCGCGGCTTCCGCGTCCTGGTGCTGGTTGACAAATTCTTGCACACGGAGACGATATTCGCGCAGCGTTTCATCCACCCAGCCGCGATCGTTGCTATTGGCATAGATATTAACCAGCGGTTCGCCAGCATCGGGCAGAATGAGCACCCAGCTATTGTGCTGATGATTAAAGATTTTCACGCCATCTACCAGTTCTAAACTATCAATAGGATGGGTCTCAACCAAATGCCGCATCAAGGCACCTTTCGCCGTCCAAGGGCAGCGAACCATGCAGGTTTTGTGGCAAACACGAGGGAGTTCAGCACGGATTTGACCGAGCGATCGCTCCTGAATGGTCAGCATTTCAATCAGCTTAGCAATGCAAAACATGGCATCAAAACCGGGATGCAACTGCGGAAAGATGAAGCCCATATCGCCACTGCCACCCAAAATTACGTTGGGGCTAGCGTGGCATGCTTCCATCAGCGCGGTTGGATTTGCCTTTGTGCGAATCACCCTGCCGTCATGTCGATGGGCAATTTGTTCGACAGCGCTAGAAGCATTGACTGGGACGACGATCGTACCTCTTGGATGATGTACCAGCAGCATATCTGCCATGAGTGCTGTTAACACTTCGCCTCGAATGGCGCTACCCGCTTCATCAACCAGAATCAGTTGTTCGCCATTAGCAGAAACCTGCACACCAAAAGTGGCTTTCAACGCTTCCACTACATGACCCAGTTGACTCAGCAAGACTTCACGATCAGAGGGGTTGGGCGCGGTGTGGCTAAGGCTAGCATTAAGCACGACAGCATCGCAACCAAATTTAGCTAGTAGCTGTGGCAGCACGGCACCCGAAACTGCGTAAGCGTAGTCGATAACCACCTTTGAACTGCTGTGGCGAATTGCTTCAACATTCAGATGTTTTTCAAAGCAGGTGCCGTAAATATCTACGACTTGATTGGCATAAACAACATTGCCAATTTCCTGAATTTGGGCGCGGCGGAAATCCTCTTTGAAATAAGCACCTTCGATCTTCTTTTCACGGGCTTTTGAAATATTGATGCCGTTGTAGTCGAAGAACTCAATCAAAATGTGGTCGGGACGATCGGGATGCATTCGCACATGGATGCCACCCGCGATCGACAGTGTGGGGACGATCGTACGCGCTAGTGGAATGGCAGTGGCTTCCAGGTTTTGCACATTCACGCCAACGGACATCAGCCCAGCAATGAGCGATCGCGACACCATCCGTGAAATGCTGCGCTGATCCCGCGAGACAGCAACTTGAGCATCAGGTTTAAGCGTGGAACCATACGCCGCACCCAACTTCACCGCAAACTCTGGCGTGATGTCGACATTCGCTAAGCCTGATACACCACGTTGCCCAAAAAGATTGCGATAAGCAGCGTGTCCCCAGATCAAGTTGATATTTAGCGTGGCACCCGATTCAACTCGTTTGCTGGGCCACACCCGTACACCCGGACTGACCTGCGCTTCTTCGCCGATCGTCGATAAAGGACCTACGACTGCACCTTCCAGCACATGGGCACGACGATCAACCCGTGTACCGCGTGCGATCACACACGCTCGCAGATGGGCTTCTTCACCAATAATCGCGCCATTGAGAATAATGGGACGCTTGAGGTCGGCATCGGCACCGATCGTCACGTTATCGCCAATGACGGTGCCCGCTTCAAGCTGCACTCGCGCACCAATGCGGCAATTACTGCCAATCATTACAGGCGTTGAAATTTTGGCAGTGGGGTCGAGGAAAGTATTCTGACCCACCCATAAACCGGGCGATCGCTCCTCGTAAGCAATGTCCAGCTTCACTTTTCGCTCTAAGCCGTCGTACTGAGCATCGCGGTAAGTATCCAAATGACCGACATCACACCAGTAGCCTTCGGCAACATAGCCGTACATTGGCTCCCGTTTCTCTAACAGCAACGGAAATAGATCTTTGGAAAAATCGGCTTCCTGATTTTCAGACAAATAATCCAGTACTTCTGGCTCAAGAATGTATGTACCTGTATTCACAGTGTCCGAAAATACTTCACTGGTTGAAGGTTTTTCGAGAAAGCGGAGGATGCGATCGTCCCGGTCAGTAATCACCACGCCAAATTCGATCGGGTTTGCCACGCGAGTTAAAATCAGCGTTGCTTTCGACTGGCGCTGCTTGTGAAACCGAATAGCAGCGCTCAGGTCAAAATCAGTAATGCTATCGCCACTGACGACCAGAAAGGTGCGATCGAGCAACTCGGCAATATTCTTCACGCAGCCCGCTGTGCCGAGCGGCTGATCCTCTTCTACGGCATAGGTCATTTGCACGCCAAAATCACTACCATCCTGAAAGTAGTCGCGCATGACATCGGGCAGATAGTGCAGCGTTGCAATAATCTCGGTAATGCGGTGACGCTTCAGCAGGTTGACAATATGCTCTGCGATCGGGCGATTTAATACTGGCACCATCGGCTTGGGCAAATCACACGTCAACGGTCGCAATCGCGTGCCCGATCCACCCGCCATCAAAACTGCTCGCATACGATCGCCATCCTGTTGATTCCAAGCTGTTAAAGAAAGGCACAACCGCTCCCCTCTAGTGTCGTATGTTTGCAGCGATTTAGACATCCTTACCTGGGGTCGAGAGCGTATCGGGAGCAATCATCCCAGCAAAAGGGGTCGTGCGATCGTCGCTACAGATAGGATAGAACTAGGGAGAATATGTCTCGCAGCTATCGGAAGTGATGCCTGCCACTCTAAAGTCATTCTTTGATCGGTCAAGGCTACTCCACTTTAGAGCTGAGGTCTGTTCGCTATTTCACACTTGCGCTGTTTACCGCATCGTGGAACGCTGTTTTTGACGATCGCATCTATCCGGAGTGATCGATGCGATCGGTGTAGCTTCAACTGCAAGGTTTGTCAGTCAACTGTTGTAAGTTAATTGAGGATCGAGACATGGGAATCATTGGTTTTCTGGCACTAATCGGCTATAGCATTGGCATCTGGAAATTCTGGACGGGCTTCAGACGCACCAATTTCAGCAGTGGTCGCGTTTATCTAGCGCTGCTGTGGCCCGTCCTCATTTTTAATAAGCCTTACCGTCAGAACTTTACCCGAGCGCTGACCGGACGTTGATGGAAGCGCTAGCGCTTAGCCGTTTGATAAAGTGCGACTGGTAGCTGCTAGCTGCTAGCTCAATAAATACCGTTGCTAGAGGAATCGATCTGGGCATGGCAAAAAAACAAGCGTCTGACTCCCAAGGAGCATTTTCTAGCAACAGCTACTTCAGCGAATTAAGTACCCCGCAGGACTGGCAGACCCAGATGGTTGCTGTCACAACCCGCTTTAACCGCGAATATCGGGGCGAAGCGTTTGAACTGCCAGAAGAAGTGGAAGCCATGCCGATCTTTCGAGAGCGAGCATCCGGTTCGCTTCAGGCAAAGCTGACTTCGCCCTTCTGGGAACTTGCCAAACCTAAGAAAAATCAGCAATGCCTGGATTTAGGTTGCGGGGTAAGCTTTTTGATTTACCCGTGGCGCGAGTGGGAGGCGCTCTTTTATGGGCAGGAAATCAGCAACGTCGCGCGCGATATTTTGAACGCTCGTGGACCGCAGCTCAACTCGAAGCTGTTTAAAGGCGTGGCGTTAGGTGCGGCGCACCAGTTAGACTACGAAGCCAAGCAGTTTGATCTCGCGATCGCCACAGGCGTTAGCTGTTACTATCCCCTCGATTACTGGGCAGCGGTACTAACAGAAGTCAAGCGCGTGTTAAAACCAGGCGGCGTGTTTGTCTTTGATGCCCTCGATCCAGAAACACCCCTGGCTGAGAACTGGGCGATTCTAGAAATGTACCTGGGCACCGAAGTTTTTTTAGAGCCGATCGCCAGTTGGCAGAAAACCGTTCATGCAGCGGGCGGCAAAATCGTGAAGACGCTCCCTGGAGAACTTTTCCAGCTTTTCAAAGTGCAGTTTTAAGAACGTGCAGTTTTAGGTATGAGTCTTTTCAAGCGCGAGCGCTAAAATTGCCTAGGTCTACCTTATAAGGGGCTTGTACAGTATGAAAGGTTCAGGTTCAATCCTGAATCGTCTTCGCTGACTGACCAAACAACAAGTCTCTTGCCTGGGTTGGATCGATCGTCTGGTTTTTGAATGCGTCTGCTTTTGCATAGGCACGCACCGTAGCAGGACGCGCCTGAATGGCTTCAAACCACCGCTTCAGGTGAGGAAAGTCTGTGAGGTTTTGCCCTTGTTTCTCGTAGGGCACAATCCAGGGATAAGAGGCAATATCGGCGATCGAATAGTCGCCTGCTAGAAACTCACGATCACTGAGACGCTGATTCATCACGGCATACAACCGCCCTGTCTCGTTAACATAGCGTGCGATCGCATACGGTATTTTCTCTGGCGCATATTGACTGAAGTGATGGTTCTGCCCAGCCATCGGTCCCAAACCCCCCATTTGCCAGAACAACCACTGCAACACCTCAACACGTCCATGCAAATCGGTAGGAATGAGCCTGCCCGTTTTCTCTGCCAGGTATAACAGGATTGCACCCGACTCAAAGACCGAAAGAGGCGCATCACCTGTAGCTGGATCGTTGTCCACAATGGCAGGAATGCGGTTATTGGGCGCAAGCTTAAGAAATTCAGGTTTAAACTGATCGCCTTTACCAATATTGATCGGGATCACATTGTAAGGTAAGCCAACTTCCTCTAGAAAAAGAGTAATTTTATGACCGTTTGGCGTTGTCCAGTAATAAAGATCAATCATATTTTTGGTAGGGAGTAGACAGAGGGTATAGGGAAGAAGTAACCGGATGGCATAGAGCTAAAGATGCTTTTGGGGTGGAGGGGTAGAAGCCCCTGCCTGCAAGCCACGCCCCTAAACTCTCTCTTACAATTTATTATGACTATCTAATAATCAAGCAGGTGGAACAAGTAAGATATTAAGCACTGTGGGGTAAGTGAAACCGTTCTGTCATGACAGAAACAGGTTGAAACAGGTTGAGCATTCTAGGTTCATTTTAATGCAGTAGCGCCTGTGCGAGTTCAGCCAGAATTTGGGGCACGCTTAACCTAATTGCAGAGAATCAGCTTTAGCTAAGACTGCTAATCTCTGGGTAGTGAGGCAGGCGGTGCAGAAAGCTATTTGGGTATCGCCTACCCCCCACCTTCCATTGCATTGTCTGAATATATTCTGACTATGTAATGGTGAAACGTAAGGAATGGTATCAAGCGGTGTCGTACCTGATAGGTCTTCCTGCTACCATGCAACAAACTTGTGCATCGTGCTCAATCTGAGTGGAGAAACCCCTATGGCGCTTGAACGGGACTGGGAGGCAGGACAGGACCAAGAACGCTGCCTAGCAAAGTTGCAGTGGGCAATTCAGCAGCTAGAAGGGAAGGCTGATCCCGCGCAGTTGAGCAAAACTGCCGAACTTGTGATTCAGACCATGACGGGTCCGTGGCGGTTTTTTCATACGCCTGAGCATATCTTTGAAGTGGGCGAGTCGGGCGACGCAATCGAAGTGCTGGCAGCGTTGTTTCATGATCTGGTGTACGTCCAGGTCGATCAAGGCGTAAGCGTCAACATCAGCGGCTATATTTCTGCGTTCGTCAAGGAAATTACAGGGCAACTGGTCATTCGCGATCGTACAGAACTGCCTAACGACATCATGTTCGAGATGGTATCGCAGCTTTTTGGTTTTGTGCCAGAGCAAGTGTTGTTGCCTACGGCTGGGCAAAATGAATTTCTCAGCGCTGTGATTGCCGCCAAGTTTTTGGAGCACGCGCTTCCAGCGGCACAGATTGCTCAGGTAGTGGCTTGTATTGAGGCGACTATCCCGTTTCGTAAGCATTCGGCTTCAGGGTTAAGCCCAAGTGATAGCCTCTACGAGCGATTGCACCATGTTAACCAGGTCATGAGCTTTGGCTGGAACGATGAGCAGTTGAGCAGTGTGGTGCAGCGATCGGTACGATTGGCAAACCGCGATGTAGAAAATTTTGCCTATCCTTCTGCGGCTGACTTTCTTGACAACACCTGGAACCTACTGCCTGAAACCAATCACGATCTAAAGAACGCGAACTCCTACACAGTGCATGGCTATCGAGTATCGCTGCAAAAGATGGAGGGCTTCATGTACTATCTGAAGCCCGAACTGGTTTTTCAGACCTTTGGGGCAGAACCGAGCGCGTTGGTCTATCAGCAGCTTATTACACGTACTCAGCGAAATCTCGATGTTGCACGGCTCTACCTGGGCAGCAAACTCTTGTCGATCGCCGTCATTGAAGCCCTCTCGCAGCGTCTTGGGCGCGATATTCCCCTGGCAACGATGATGGGAGAGTTGCCGTCGCAGGGACGATCTGTGGCGCAGTTAGAAAACTTTTTGCCTCAACTGTCGATGTCCGTTGCCCCAGCAACCGATCTGGAATGGGATGTGTTGAGTCTGGTAGAAAAAGGACGAGGGCAGGCATCGTCTTACGACATCAAAAATTCACCTGTAGCAACGTACATTATTAAGTCCATTGGGTTTGCAGAGTCGCGTCGTTTGTTAGCGCAGGCAAAGGAGTTTTTCAAAGGCACACTGACGGCAGAAGCCTTTTTAAAGGCGTGTGATCGTACCGTGGTTGAAACGATCACGAACGGCATTGTGCAAGTCTTTGAAAACCGTAAGATTGCTGTACGTGGGTTAAGCGTAGAAAGTAAGGTGTAGCGGCATTATCAAGCCAATTAGCAGGAGCCAGAACCCAACAACGTTCAAAGGAATCAGTAACTTCTTTAGTGAAAAAGTGAAGCGACAAGCCTAATTTCCTCTCTATGAAGCTCCATCGAACAACGCCGCTAGACGTAATGTTGCAGTTGATGCGCGAGGTGGCTTACCCAGTAGTTATTTGAAACTCAAACTGAAGCCGATGCTATAACTGCGTCAAGCTTGCAGGTGCTTCAGCCAACCACTTGACTTTAGGCAGCATAGAATCGAAAGAGAGATCAATTCTGACGGCAGAGATTGCAACAGGCGCAAAGAGACGATGACGACACCACCAGACCTGATCCGGCAGAGCGATTTGCTCAACCAATTGGTGCTCGATCGCAGCACAATGGAAACCCTGGGGCGAGTAGAAGTGATGTGGATGTATCCCTCTGCCCATCGCGTACTGGGCTTTGTTTGCAAAGCAGGCAGCTTCGGAACGAAAAAAACAGCCTTTAGGTTGGCTCAAATCAGCACGTTGGGTTCTAACGGCATTTTGACCCACAACCAGCCCGAAGAAACGGACGCTACCAAAGTCCGTCAGCTTGAATCACTGCTGCAATGCGAAGTCTGGAGCGATACCGGCAATAAAAGCGGCAAAATCATTGACTACCTGTTTAGCCTGAGGACGGGTGAAATTAACTGCTATTTGTTGGCATCTAGCGGTTGGGCAGGCATTGCAGGCGATCTTTACCAATTGCCACCCGCGCAAATCTTAAGCCTTGGGCGCAGGCGCGTACTGGTGACTGAAAGCGTTGCCCAAAATCTGGCAGTGTACCAGACAGGCATTAAACAAACGTTGGCAAAAGCGAAGGCAGTGCTACAAGAAGACTACGGTCAAGCAACCGAAGAATTGCGATCGCTCTCTCAACAGGCACAAACCGTTACCGAACAAGCAAAGGGACGGCTTCAATCACTGACTGGGCAGTTTAAAGAGCGAGCGCGGTCGCTCTCTCAACAGGCGCAAGCAACCATCCAAACCTTTAACGAACAACTTCAGGAAGACGCGCAGACGATCGTTGGACAGACTCGAGAAAACAGCCAACAGCTTACCGAGCGCATGAAAGAACGCACTCAGACTTTCAGCGCCCAGTTTGGAGACAGCATTCAAATTCTCACCGAACAAGTCGAAGACGGCATTCAAACGCTTACAGTGCAGGCGAAGGAAATCCTCGAGCCCACGCTAGCCGATGAGTTAGATACCCTATCGGCACCAGAAGACGCTGCAAAGCAATCCAGCGTACCCGACAGCCACCAAGCGTCCCCAGAGACTTTCTCAACGGCTCCTTCAGCAATCCCTTCTGAAGCGACTGACCTTGACGATGATGCGCCCTGGATTGATGACGAACCCTGGATTGCCGATGAATCGATCGCTCCACCCACTCCAATCAAGCCTCCCCAGCCAACAACCGAACTGCCTGCTTCTACGCAGCCTGATTCTAAAGTCGATGACCTGGACGATGATGAACCCTGGATTTAACACGTGACTAGTGCTTCCTAGGTGTGCAATAAATGTCAACAGATGAGAGTGATGGGGTCGCAAATCGGTATGCTGTAATATTGTTTGAGCGCGTAGACTCAATCCCTTAACACGCCATGTCACAGCCGACTATTGAATCCATCCTGCACGAGAATCGCCTCTTTCATCCAGCGAGTGAGTTTTCCGAGAAGGCACATATCAAGAGCTTGGAGGACTACCAGCGCCTGTACGAGAAGGCTAAAGCCGATCCTCAAGTATTCTGGGCAGACCTGGCAGAAACTGAACTGCACTGGTTTCAAAAATGGGATAAAGTGCTGGACTGGCAACCGCCGTTTGCAGAATGGTTTGTGAATGGCAAATTAAATATCTCTTACAACTGTCTCGATCGCCATCTCACTACCTGGCGACGCAATAAGGCAGCGCTGATTTGGGAAGGTGAACCAGGAGACTCGCGCACTCTTACCTACGCACAACTGCATCGAGAAGTGTGCCAGTTTGCCAATGCCTTGAAGCATCTAGGCGTGCAGAAAGGCGATCGCGTGGGCATTTATATGCCGATGATTCCCGAAGCGGCAATCGCCATGCTAGCCTGTGCGCGGATTGGTGCTGCCCATACCGTTGTGTTTGGGGGCTTCAGCGCTGAGGCATTACGCGATCGGTTGGTCGATGGCGAAGCAAAAGTCGTCGTTACAGCGGATGGCGGTTGGCGTAAAGATGCGATCGTGCCGTTAAAGGAGCAGGTTGATAAAGCGTTGGCAAATGGTAGCGTGCCCAGCGTCTCAGCCATGATCGTCGTTAAGCGTACCGGGCAAGATGTGCAAATGCAGGGCGATCGTGACTATTGGTGGCACGAACTTCAGTCCCAGGTTTCTGCCCATTGTCCTGCTGAACCAATGGATAGTGAAGATCTGCTCTTCATTCTCTATACCTCTGGCAGCACTGGCAAGCCAAAAGGCGTTGTGCATACGACTGGCGGCTACAACCTTTACACCCACATCACCACTAAGTGGATTTTTGACCTGCAAGACACCGATGTTTACTGGTGTACTGCCGATGTCGGCTGGATTACGGGGCATAGCTATATTGTCTATGGTCCCTTGTCCAACGGTGCAACAACCGTTATGTACGAGGGTGCGCCCCGTGCATCCAACCCCGGCTGCTTTTGGGATGTCATTGAAAAGCATGGTGTTAACGTCTTCTACACCGCGCCCACAGCGATTCGAGCCTTTATCAAAATGGGTGACGAGCATCCCAAAGCGCGGGATTTATCGTCTCTGCGCTTGCTTGGCACAGTCGGCGAGCCAATCAATCCAGAATCCTGGATCTGGTATCAACAAATTATTGGCGGTGGACGTTGCCCGATCGTGGATACCTGGTGGCAGACGGAAACAGGTGGCATCATGATTACAGCGCTACCGGGTGCGATCCCCACCAAACCGGGTTCAGCAACGCTACCGTTTCCCGGCATTCTGGCAGATGTGGTTGATCTGGATGGCAATTCTGTCGGTGCAAACGAGGGAGGCTATCTAGCCGTACGACATCCGTGGCCCGGTATGCTACGTACGGTCTATGGTGATCCCGATCGCTTCCGTCGTACCTATTGGGAGCATATCCCACCTAAAGATGGACAGTACACCTACTTTGCAGGCGATGGTGCCCGTCGTGATGAAGATGGTTACTTTTGGGTAATGGGTCGGGTAGACGATGTGATCAACGTGGCTGGGCATCGCCTCGGCACAATGGAAATTGAGTCGGCGCTGGTGTCCCATCCTGCCGTTGCTGAAGCCGCTGTCGTGGGTAAACCAGATGAGCTTAAAGGGCAAGAGATTGTGGCATTTGTCACGCTGGAAGGCACGTACAGTTCCAGTGATGCTTTGCTGAAGGAACTCAAGCAGCACGTCGTGCAAGAGATTGGCGCGATCGCCCGTCCTGGTGAGATTCGCTTTGCCGATGCCCTACCCAAAACTCGTTCTGGCAAAATTATGCGTCGCCTGCTGCGGGATTTGGCAAGCGGTGTCGAAATTTCAGGCGATACCTCCACATTGGAGGACCGCAGCGTACTAGAAAAACTGCGCCAAGGCTAACTCTAAGATACCGATCCCCGCTTTCCTTAACTAGTTGGGGATCGCAAGCAGCCGTTGTAGACCGAAGCAAAGCAGTACTTGATGAAGCAGTAACTCTCTTATTTTTTCACGACCTATAACGAAACCTGGATTTTTCGTGATGCTTTTTTGAGGTTGTTCGACTGCTCCAAGCTCTACATAACAGTAATGCAATCGCCCTTAAACTTCAGCAGCAAGGCATTTAGGCTTACAAAAGCTGCCTTTTTTAACAGCCTGTTTTTGCGCCTACCGTAACATGGGAGAATAGTCTTCCACCTAACACAAACGCTGATTGAGAATTATGGCTCAAATTCAATTTGCCAGAGGTATTGATGAAGACGTCGTCCCTGATATTAGTTTGACTCGCTCCCGTGACGGTAGCAACGGCAAAGCCATTTTTTACTTTCAAAGCCCTACTGCACTTAGCAGCACCAGCACTGATGCCATCACCGGGATGTATCTAGTGGACGAAGAAGGTGAACTGGTTTCACGAGAAGTAAATGCTAAATTTGTGAACGGTCAGCCTGATGCGTTAGAAGCAACTTATATTATTCGATCGCCTCAGGAATGGGATCGCTTTATGCGCTTTATGGAGCGCTATGCGAACGACCATGGGCTGGAGTTTAGTAAATCGTAGAAGCGCATTAGCGGTTGTTCTTGCACGATCGATCACTGATTAGCTTGGGGTTGTTTCTTGCACGTTTTCAACCCCTCAACAAGCTTTAAAGGAACTCTCACTATTATCGGTAAGCAATGGTAGCCACTCCTCATCCTGACTCTGCCGTTGCTATTAACTGTGCGATCATGACCGTCAGTGATACCCGCACCGTCGAAACCGATCGAAGCGGGCAGCTAATCCAACAACTGCTGCATGATGCAGGGCATCAGGTCATTGCTTACGTCATTCTCAAAGATGAGCCTGTGCAGATTCAGACCGAGCTTGAGCAACTTAGCCAACGAACAGACGTAGCAGCCGTCATTATTAACGGTGGCACCGGTATTGCGCCAAGAGACACCACCTATGACGCGATCGCCGCACTCCTGGAAAAAACATTACCTGGTTTTGGCGAACTGTTTCGCTGGCTTAGTTATCAAGACATTGGTTCGCGGGCAATGGCATCACGGGCGATCGCTGGAGTTTTTCGTGCCAAGCTCGTGTTTTCGATTCCTGGCTCTACAGGTGCTGTGACGCTTGCTATGCAGACGCTAATCTTGCCAGAGCTGAGACATTTAGTGAGCCAGATCCACACAAACAACCAGTAACAAACAATAACCGACAGTTCCAAAAAAAGTGGGGTTAACAGTCGCTGATCGGCAAGCGACTGTTAACCCCATTTCTCAACAGCCAAACTTTTAAGAGCCAGACGTTGTTACTTCTGGCTTTGAATGGCTTGCTGTGTCGTAGCTGGCGCAGGTTGCGTCAGGGCAACTTTTTGTAAGGTCGCGAGAGCACGCGCATATTGCGGATCATCTTTAGTCCCTACCAGTTTGGGATTAGAAGCCAGCTTTTGCCGCTGCTCGTCGCTCAAGTCAATCTTGACATCTGGCGTAATGCCTTTGTGGCTGATGTCGGTGCCTAGAGGCGTGTAGTAGTGCGCGATCGTCACTGCCAGACCTGATCCATCCGAGAGTGAATGAACTGACTGCACCAGCGCTTTGCCAAAGGTTTGGCTACCCACCACCGTTGCACGCCCGTTATCTTTCAGCGCACCCGTGAGAATTTCACTGGAGCTAGCTGAGTTGCCATCAACCAGAACAACAAGCGGTAGTTTGGTCAGAGCCGTGCGGTTGGTTCCAATTTCCTCATTATTGCCTCGGCGATCGACGGTACGCACGATCGATCCCTTATCCATCCACATCCGGCTAATGTCAATACTTGCCTGGAGCAGCCCACCAGGGTTACCACGCAGATCGAGTACATAGCCTTCGATCTGCTGGCTGTTCAAATCCTGAATGGCGCGTCGCATTTGGTCGGCAGCATGAGCGCTAAACTCATTCAAGCGGATGTAGCCGATGCGCTTGCCACCTTCTTGCTTGAGTGCATAGCGCACAGTCGGTAGCTCAATGCGGGCACGGGTTAGTGCAACACTCTTTTTGCTTGCGCCTTGCCGCCCAACCTCAAGCCTTACTTTCGTACCCACATCCCCACGAATCAAGTTAGAAGCATCCTCAACAGTCATGCCTTTCGTTTGCTTGCCATCGATCGCCAGGATTTGATCCCCCGCCTGAAGCCCCGCTTTGATCGCTGGAGAGTTTTCGATCGGTTCGACGACCGTCAGCACTTTCGTTTGCTCGCTGACCTCTAGCCGGATACCAACGCCCGATAGTTCCCCAGAGGTTTGACTACTCAATGCCTCATACTGCTTGGGATCCATGAAGCGAGTGTAGGGGTCGTTCAGCTTCTCCAGCGCCGATCGCAGTGCTACGTATGCTTGCTCACGCGATGTGTAGTTCTTGCCAAGCAGTGATTTACGGATCTCCTGCCAATCGGTTTGATTGAAAGTGCCATCAACGTATTCGCGGTTGACAATCTGCCACGCTTCATCAACAACCGTCTTCGGACTCTCTTGCAGCGCCGCACGTACACGGGTCAGACTAGGCACAAAAAGAGACACAGCCGCTGTGGCAGCGATAGCCCCACCACAGAGAGCAAGGTGAAACAAAGGAGCGCGCTTTGAGGGTCGGTTCATTGATGGTAAATAAATGAATTGGCTTAAAAGGTAGATAGGCGCGGTAGCAGCCGGACTGGGTTGAAGCGAGCAGTATCACCGAAAGCGCTCACTCGATCGCAGCGAGGGCATTAGGTGATTTCAACAAATTGTGAATGCAAAATATCCAGTTAGCATGACTATAGCCCAGTGCAGAGAAGACGGTTTAACAATCATCCTCAAGCACTCAACGTATGCTCATACCAACACCCTGATAGGATTTAGAGTGAAACCTTTCAGCCAATCTAACCGAATCTCAAGAGATTGGCATAGGGGGAACGCCATTAACTTTGCTAAACCTTCACTTTGAGTTTGGTAGAGTTTTGTAAAGTTTTTGAAAGTTGTGAGCCTGTACTGGGAGAAAACGGGACAACTGGATGAAAAAGAGTGCTGTGTATAGGACAGAATGGGCGAGACATGGTAGCTAAAAGCATCAAGGCAAGTGCGGCAGCGAGAGGACAATCGCGATGGTGGCAGCCCTTCGTTGGTGGCGCGATCGCGATCGCAGCCCTGGCTGGCATAGTTTTGATGCAACGATCGCAGCTAACCCGTCCGTCCGTCTGGCTCTCCAACCCGAAGCAGGCAGAGCAACAAGAAGCCGTTCGGCTACGCCTGCTAAAGCAACTCCCTACCTTTGGCTTTAATAACCTAGTTGCAGACTGGACGTTCCTCAATTTTTTGCAGTACTACGGCGACGATGCGGTTCGCGCTAACACTGGTTATGCCCTTAGTACTGAGTACTTTGATATCATTACGCACTTAGACCCGCGCTTCGTCGATGTTTATCTGTTCCTTTCAGGGACTATCTCCTATCAGTTAGGTGAACCACGAACTGCCGTGCGGTTTATGGATCGGGGTACTGCTGCCTTATCGCCCCAAATTCACCCCAGAGCCTTTCAAGTCTGGCGGTTTAAAGGGCTGGATCAACTGCTATTGCTGGGCGATGTTCCTGGTTCAATCAACTCGCACGCAATGGCAGCCAAATGGGTACAGGGCACTCCTTATCAAGAGCTTGAACCCATCTTTCAACAAACAGTAACGTTTTTGCGGCAAGACCCGAATAGCATATCAGTACGGTTTCAAGCCTGGACATCAATTTATTACCAGGCTGTTGCTGTGAACGACAAAACGACTCAAGAGCGAGCCAAGAAGGAACTTTTGGCGCTGGGTGGTCAAACACGTGTGAAAGATGGAGAGCTGATCTTTTTCTTACCCAACGCCACCCCGCCGAAACCACAACCCTAGATGGTATAGCAGTCCTAAATCAGTTGTGAGATTGAGAGGCTTTGTGAGCAAGGATCCCAGTAGAATCCTTGCTCACAATCCAGATAGGATCGCTACATAGGCTTCATGTCTTGCTGCTTGTTTGCGATCGTCCACCATTTTGCAAGTCGGCAAAAAGCTGGTAAGGTGCTGTTCATTTATAAAAAGCGGTCAGCGATCGGGCTTATAAGCTCATCGCTAAACGCTTTCATGATACGAGTGGAGGAGCCAAGTGCCATGTTGAGTTGGGAGCAAAGCCCAGGAATTGCGTTGATGCGACGCGAACGGGCATGGGTTGAAGTAAATCTCAGCGCGATTGCCCATAATGTCCAGCAAATTCGCAGGCTGCTGTCAGACCAGACAGAGCTAATGGCAGTGGTCAAAGCAGATGCCTACGGTCATGGTGCGACAACCGTTGCTCAGGCAGCGCTGCACGCTGGAGCAACCTGGCTGGGCGTTGCCACGATCCCTGAAGGGATTGAACTCCGGGAAGCCGGGATTGATGCGCCAGTGTTGGTGTTGGGCGCAAACCACACTCCAGAGCAAATTCGGGCGATCGTCCATTGGCAACTGCAACCAACCTTATGCACACCGCGTCAGGCGCTTATCTTTGCAGACGTGCTGGCACAAACTCAACAGCCGTCTCTATCAGTGCATCTCAAGCTAGATACTGGTATGTCGCGGTTGGGTACTGACTGGCAGGCAGCAGCCGAGTTTGTGCAACTGGTGCAGCGGTTGCCAAAGCTGCAAATTGACAGCGTTTACTCCCATTTGGCAACGGCAGAAGACCCAAACCGAACCATTGCCAAGCAGCAGCAACAGCGGTTTGAAGCGGCGATCGCCCAAATTAACGCTTGCGGCATTTACCCACCTCGGTTGCATCTGGCGAATTCTGGCGGCACTTTGTCAGATGCAACGTTCCACTACGACATGGTGAGAGTTGGTCTGGCAATCTACGGGCTGTATCCGGCAGACCACTTGAAAGCTGTACTTGACCTCCAGCCTGCCCTACAGGTGAGAGCAAGAGTGACGCAAGTGAAAACGATTCCACCTGGAACGGGCGTGAGCTATGGACACCGATATGTGGCAGACCAGGAACGGCAAATTGCTGTCGTGGCGATCGGCTATGCCGATGGTGTGCCGCGCAACCTGTCCAACAAAATGGAGGCGATCGTTCGGGGGCAGCGAGTACCACAAATTGGTGCGGTGACAATGGATCAACTCATGCTAGATGTGAGTGCGATCCCCGATCTGCGGGAAGGCGAAGTTGTGACGCTATTAGGGCAAGACGGCAACGAATCGATCGCAGCAAACGACTGGGCAGCCATACTTGATACCATTTCGTGGGAAATCCTCTGTGGCTTCAAGCATCGACTGCCGAGAATTGCGATCGGCAAGTGAGGCGTGAGGAGCAACGGCTGAGTCTAGCTGCTAAACAGTGCCAAAACGTTTCTTAGAAATGCTTTCAATTTCTCTCCCATTTCGGGCGTAGGGTAGTTGCTGCCTTCAAACGCCCAGTTATCTACAGTGGAAAGCCACCACTGTTTGCCGCGATGGTCAAAGCCTGCAATCTCTGCACCGATCGCCCGGCGTTCTCCAGTCTGGGTTTCTTGGTAAAAGCGGATTTGCAGCAACAGGCTACGGCTTTGGAGCAAACGCGAAAACCCAGGAAAGTGAAACCCAATATCGATCGACTCGGGATCAACCAGTTCTCGCGTGTCAGAATCGTTCACCCAGGGTTTCAAGTCTGATCTGGCATCAGGAAACTCGGCTTTAAAGAGGTTGGCGGCGGCGGCGATCTTGCTGGTTGTTTCCAGAGAAGTTGCCTGTTCGGCTGCGTTCACTCACGACTCCTTTATGGGAATGGCTGCAAGAGCCAGGAAGGGCAAAATTGCTGTCTATTTACTTCAAGATTATTCATAAACCGCCAGGATTTTCAAGAGCATGACGCTGTTTGTAAGGGCGATTTAACTACAACTACTGAAGCCGAAGTGTTCTAACGGCGATCGCAGACTCTACCCCTTCCCGTTTGACACGCTACGAAGCAAGATCCTCCTGCCGCAGCTTCCCTACTGTAAAGGGAGATTGAGGGGAAACAAAAGGGGAATCTGTTGCCAGCACTTTTTGCATTGGTACGGCTGGCTGCTGATCTCTAGCACGATCGCCCCTGACATTTTTCTGTCATATTCAGTCTTCACACTAAGGACATGGGTGAGATGAGTTGGGTCACAACAACTGCAACATCGCACCCAGATCTGCGAGACGGTTACACAACTGAAGCGATCAGTCGTTAGCTGTTAGTCACTCTCTAGCAGCTAACGCTTTCTCCATCACAACAGTAGAAATATCACAACAGTCGGACTATCACAGCAGTAGGAGCTAATGATTTATGTCCAAGCAAGGGCTGATGTACGCAGCAGTCGTAGCAGCATCGATCGCCACTCTGACGGTTGATGCTAATGAAGCCAGCGCTCATCATGGTTGGAGTGAATACAACGATCAAAAGACGCTTAATGTGACGGGCAAAATTCAGCAGGTTAATGCTGGGAATCCACACACAACAATCCGCTTGAAATCTGGAAATAAAGTCTGGACGGCTGTTTTGGCACCACCAACGCGGATGGAGCGGCGAGGCTTGCCACAAGGGTCACTAAAGGCAGGACAAACAGTGAGCTTAGTGGGTTATCCGCATCGTAGTGAGGCGAATGAGATGCGAGTAGAGCGGCTGATTGTCGGCGATCGCACCGTTGAACTGCGCTGATGCTGCTGGCGGTATCTAGCTGGCTGTGGCTAGAACAAAGTGTTTTATCTCACACGATTCGCCAGTGGCTGTGGCTGTATCCGGCGATCGAGAGCCTGCATCTTTTAGGCTTGGCGCTACTGTTTGGGTCGATCGTCATGTTTGATCTACGACTGTTAGGCTTCTCGCGTCAGCTCTGGATTACTGATATGGCGTGGCATTTGCTGCCCTGGGCATACCTAGGTTTTGCGATCGCTGCTGTAACTGGTTTTTTGTTGTTTGCGGTTGATGCTAACCAGCTTGCCACTAATCCTGCCTTCCGCCTCAAGCTGCTGCTTATTACCGCGACCGGCATCAATGCAGCGCTGTTTCACTTCCACTATCGCTCGGTTCGACTGTGGAATCGTGGGGTCGTGACTCCGTGGACTGTACGAGCGATCGCTGTTGTCTCGCTGCTGCTCTGGGTAGCTGTCATTATCTGTGGTCGTTTGATTGCTTATATCTAAAGTCATGTTCCTATTGCTTACAGGCTTTGCAGCCAGCGTTACTGGTGCAGAGGATAGCTGGATCAACAGCAGTCAGATTAATTAGGACAAGATACAGCGTAAAACCCCTGGCTAAGACCTAAGCCTCCCTTTGATCCCAGCGTTCTGCCCTTTTAACAACAGCTATTTCTAAAAGCAGATGTTATCTCTAGCTCCGTCCATCTTTAGTCATAGTTCTCTCTTGAGAGGGAAGCTACCAGCAGTACTTTTGAAATTGAGTTAGAGCAGCTTTGGTTCAGGCACTGGTGCAGCGATCGCCATTTCCTTGATGCGTTCCTGACAATTTCTGATTGGCTCAGTGTCCAAAGTCTCTTATGCAAAAACGTTCAGGTAGTAGGACATGACAATCAAGTCAATCGAGCCACAGCCAACCCTGCTAAAGTCAACGCTTTCCGTCACGGATGCCACTGCCATCATTGTTGGCATGGTCGTGGGGGCAGGCATTTTTGAGACGCCTGCGTTAGTGGCTGCTAATGCGGGTAGTGCAGGTATGGCGCTATCGATTTGGGTTCTGGGTGGTGCCATGTCGCTAGTGGGTGCACTGTGCTATGCAGAGCTGGCAAGCGCGTTTCCGGATGCGGGCGGTAGCTATCACTACTTCATGCGGGCGTATGGTCCAAACCTTGCTTTTCTCTTTGCTTGGGCGCGGATGGCAGTGATTCAAACAGGTTCGATCGCGCTACTAGCATTTATCTTTGGTGATTACGCCGCACAGCTTTTGCCGTTGGGCAGCTACAGTTCGTTTTTCTACGCCATGCTCAGTATTGTCGTGTTGACAGGGCTGAATTTTACAGGCGTCGAGCAAGGGAAGTGGACGCAGAACCTGCTGACGCTGGCAAAAGTGCTAGGGCTGCTACTGGTTATTGTGGCAGGTTTAGCAGCAACGACAACGGCTGCACCTGCGCCAACAGAGCCAGCGTCTCAAGGGTCATTTGGGTTAGCGATGCTCTTTGTACTGCTGACCTACGGCGGCTGGAATGAAGCAGCTCACTTGTCAGCGGAAATACGCCACGTTCAGCGCAATATGTCGAAAGCCTTGCTGTGGAGCATTGGCATTATTGTCAGCATCTACTTACTGATTAACCTAGCGTATCTACAAGGGTTAGGTTTGGCAGGTATGGCAGGCTCCGAGGCAGTAGCAGCCGACCTCATGCGACAGGTCGCTGGCGAGGGTGGTGCTAAATTCATCAGCTTTTTGATTGCCGTTTCAGCTTTGGGCGCGACGAACGCCACCATTTTTACGGGCGCACGCACAAACTACGCGCTTGGGCGGGACTTTCCAGCGTTCGCCTTATTAGGACGCTGGAACAATCGCGCAAACGTCCCTGCTAATGCGCTGCTGGTACAGGGTGCGATCGCGCTGGCGCTCGTACTGCTGGGCGCTTTGACCCGCAAAGGCTTTGAAACGATGGTGGACTACACTGCCCCAGTGTTCTGGTTCTTCTTTCTGCTGTCAGGCATTGCGTTGTTCGTGCTGCGCTGGCGTGAACCAGAGGCTCCTCGACCGTTTCGGGTGCCGTTGTTTCCCCTAGTGCCCCTGCTCTTTTGTAGCGTTTGCCTCTATTTGCTTTACTCCAGCCTCGTTTTTACAGGCTTGGGTGCGCTAGTGGGGGTGGCAGTGCTAGCGATCGGCGTTCCCATCTTGTGGCTGATGCGAAAGCGAGTTCAACCGTAAGGCGATCGTCAGCAAGTACCTGACGTTACAACAGTCATTCAGCTCTCAGTTACTTGACACAACACTATTCATTAGGAGAAAGCATCATGCGTCTACAACAAAAAAGACAAAACATTGCACGCTTGCTCATTATCGGTTTAAGCGCTGGAAGTCTAACCCTAGCAGGCTGTGGACAGCAACGAGACAGTGCTCAAGAGGGCGCTCAAGGCAACGCACAAGCTTCTACCCCTGCTGCCTCTGCCTCCACCCCTGCTGCTTCCGCCTCAACACCAGCAACGACCACAGCAGAACCAGCACCGGAAACGGCACAGCGACGACCCGATGTGGTTTATGTCCCAACCCCTAATGAGGTGGTTGCTCGAATGCTGGCATTAGCAAAGGTGAAAAACAACGACGTTATTTATGACTTGGGCAGTGGCGATGGTCGTATTGTCATCACGGCGGCTCAAAAGCTCGGTGCCAAAGGAGTCGGCATTGACATCGATCCTCAGCGCATTCAAGAGGCAAATGAAAATGCTCAAGCCGCAAAAGTGACCGATCGCGTGGAGTTTCGCCAGCAAGACCTGTTTGAAACTGACTTAAGCCAGGCATCGGTCGTCACACTCTATCTTCTACCTGATCTGAATTTGAAACTGCGCCCCAAGCTCTTCAAGGAACTCAAGCCAGGAACGCGGGTGGTCTCCCACGACTTTGATATGGGCGACTGGAAGCCCGAACGGACTGAAAAAATTGACGTTGGTGGTCGTCAACACACGGTCTTTTACTGGGTGATCCCTGACGAAGTTCCTGCCAATTTACGGTAGCAGGACTGGAACCAGCATCAGGGTAGGCTCAAACGACTCATTCTCTCATTAAGGAAATTTACAATGTCTCAACCTCTTTCGCACAAATTGTCGCTGCAATCCCTGTCGTTATTGTCTATGGGTGCTCTTGGTGGACTGTTGGTCGGCACACAGTTCGTACCAACGAATGCGGTATCGACACCGCAGTCAATCGCCCAAATACCCTCTGCCCCGGTGACTGGTTCCGGCGACAACTTCATTGCAGCAGTAGCAGATAAAACGGGTGCTGCTGTCGTGCGGATCGATTCCTCTCGCACCGTCCGTCGATCGCCCCAGTCAAACGGTCGTATGGTGCGGGGTAGCGGCTCTGGTTTCATTACCCAAGCAGATGGCTTGATTCTGACGAATGCTCATGTGGTGGATGGTGCTACCAGTGTCACCGTTACGCTTAAGGACGGACGCGAATTTACAGGGAAAGTCTTAGGCAAAGATACGCTGACGGATGTGGCAGTGGTAAAAATCCAGGCAACCAACTTACCCATCGCGCCGATCGGCAACTCAGACCAAATCAAACCAGGCGAATGGGCGATCGCGATCGGCAATCCTCTTGGTTTAGATAACACGGTGACGGCTGGGATCATCAGTGGTACGGGACGATCGAGCGGCATTGTCGGCGCACCCGATAAGCGCGTTAGCTTCATCCAAACCGATGCCGCCATTAATCCAGGCAATTCTGGCGGTCCGTTGCTCAACCAAAAAGGGCAAGTGATTGGCATGAATACGGCTATCATTGGTGGCGCTCAGGGGCTTGGGTTTGCCATCCCTATTAACCGAGCACAGCAAGTTGCTAACCAATTGATTGCGAGCGGCAAGGTTGATCATCCGTACATTGGCGTGCAGATGACAAACTTAACTGCGGCAACAAAAGAAGCCTTAAACCAGGATGCCGAATTGGGGACAACAGTCAAAGCCAATCAGGGTGTTGTCGTGGTGGGAATCGCACGTAGTTCACCCGCTGCCAGTGCCGGGCTCAAAGCCGGAGACGTGATTCAATCGGTGAATGGGCGATCGGTCAAAACAGCCGATGACGTGCAGCAGGTGATTGAAGCTAGCAAAATTGGTGCCAGCTTGCCAATTCAGGTCGATCGCAACGGTCAACCGCTTACCATCTCGGTTAGCCCAGGCGAATTTCCGACTCAAGCTCAGTCGTAAGCAAGCGTAAAGCGTTAAGGTTGCAAGCTTTTTAGGGTACGCAGAGATTCCCGACTTCTACGTTAGGGTCAGCTTATAAGGCTGGCTTTTAACTAGAAGCCGGGGATCTAAACACCTTATGTAAAAGTCCTATTTCATACTAAGTAGTAATTAACACCAGGAGGTTTGAACGTGGCAGTTGCCCAGCAAAGCAATTCAAGTGCCCCTAAGCCTCAAAAGTCTGCTGCTCAACGGCTGTGGTTTTTGCACTGGTTGATGGCAGTCGTTTACCTAGTGCTGTTTGCAGGCGGCATTTATATGGCTGATCTGTCTAGAGAAGTGACGTATCGCGGCTCTTTATACACCTTCCACAAAACCTTGGGCGTTGTGGTGATGAGCTTGCTATTAGCCAGAATCTCCGTCTTGATAGGCGTTGTGCTGCACAAATATCGTCGCCGACTGCCTAAAACGACCGCTCATTGGTGGCAGAAATTTGCACTCCACATCGTTCTTTACACCTTTATGCTGCTGGTGCCGCTAAGTGGTTATCTGTTCTCCAACGCATATGGTAAAGGTGTCGTTATTTTCGGTACAGGCATTGCGCTGCCACCGTTGATTGGCGCTAATCAAGCACTGGCTGAGTTCGGTCGCAATGCTCATTTCTGGTTAAGCTATACCTTTCTTGGCTGCATTTTGCTTCACGGTTTGCAGCAGCAAAAGTATTTGCGCGCGATCGCACGACGCTCCTACAAGGCAATCACCAAAACCATTACTTAAAAGCCTCTTGGAAAGCTGTTGCAAGGATGAGTCGAGGCTTTGATCCCCTTTCACCCTTTTCCCCCTCCACCCTTCCACTCCATCACATTTTTCCGTTCACTTGCGTCAAAGTGCGATCTGGTTGACATCCTTGCAACGGCTTTAGGGTTTAGACTTTGGATGCGTGTCAAGCGGTATTTTCATGGCAAAACCTGTAATTCTAAGCGTTGACGATGATCCAGAAGTCTTACAAGCCGTGTCGCGTGATTTGCGACGGCAGTATGGCGATCGCTTTCGTGTCATCCGGGCAGACTCTGGCGCAGCAGCCCTCGACACCGTACAGCAATTGAAGTTGCGGAATGAACCCATTTCGCTGTTTGTCGTTGATCAGCGGATGCCTCATATGAGCGGGGTAGAGTTTTTGGAGCAGGCGATCACCATTTTTCCTGATGCCAAGCGCGCTCTACTTACCGCTTACGCTGATACTGATGCTGCCATTCGTGCCATTAATAGCGCTCGCATCGACTACTACCTGCTAAAACCGTGGGACCCGCCCGAAGAGCGGCTATATCCCGTGCTGGACGACCTGCTGGATGATTGGCAGGCAACCAGTAGCCCACCGTTTGAAGGCATTCGCGTCGTTGGAAATCGCTGGTCACCGCTCTCACACCAGGTCAAGGACTTTTTGGCGCGGAATCAGGTGCCCTACCAGTGGCTTGACATGGAACTAGCTCCAGAAGCTCCAGCACTGGTGGCGTATGCGGAAACTGATGGGCAGCGATCGCTCCCCTTAGTGCTCTTTCCCGATGGCACTCGTCTGGTACAGCCCTCCAATCTAGACATCGCCGCTAAAATTGGACTGCAAACCCAGGCAGAGCGACCTTTTTACGACCTAGTAATCGTGGGTGGGGGTCCGTCAGGGCTGGCAGCCGCCGTTTATGGCGCTTCCGAAGGTCTCACCACCGTTATGATCGAGCGTGAAGCACCGGGAGGACAGGCAGGTTCTAGCTCTCGCATTGAAAACTACCTGGGCTTTCCGGTGGGACTGAGTGGTGCAGACTTGGCACGTCGTGCTGTTACTCAGGCGCGTCGCTTTGGGGTCGAGATTCTCACACCGCAAGAGGTGCGAGGCGTTCGTCTGCAAGACTCTTACCGAATTGTTTCCCTCTCAGATGGTAGTGAACTAAGTTGTCATGCCTTGCTGGTTGCGACAGGCGTTTCGTACCGAAAGCTAGATGTACCCGGCATGGAAGCACTGACGGGTGCTGGCGTGTATTACGGCGCAGCGATGACCGAAGCGATCGCCTGCAAAGGCGAAGATGTTTACATCGTGGGTGGTGCAAACTCGGCTGGACAGGCAGCAATGCATTTCTCTAAATACGCCCGTCGTGTAGTGATGTTGCTACGAGGCACGTCTCTGACTGCCAGTATGTCTCAATACCTCATTGACCAGATTGCGTCGGTTGAAAACATTCAGGTCTGTCCAGAGTGTAGCGTGGTGGAAGCTAGAGGTAATGGGCATTTGGAGTCGATCGTCATTGCCAATGCAGCGACGGGCACAAAAGAGGCTGTTGCCGCCAAATCACTTTTTATCTTCATTGGTGCCACGCCCCGCACCGATTGGCTCGATGGTCTTGTCGAGCGCGACAAACAGGGCTTTATTCTGACGGGACCAGATCTGCTGCGCGATCATCCTGATCGCGATCGACCCCACGGCTGGACTCTAGAACGTAGCCCCTTCTTACTGGAAACAAACGTTCCCGGTATCTTTGCGGCGGGCGATGTTCGCTTTGGCTCCGTAAAACGAGTTGCCTCTGGTGTTGGAGAAGGCGCGATCGCGGTTCAGTTCATTCATCGCTATCTCAGTAAGGTGTAGCTATGCTCCACGATCCCAACGCCGATCGACTTTTTCCTACACTATCTGACGAAGAGCTCCAGCGGTTGCGGGAACACGGGCGCGAACTACAGCTTATGGATGGGGTCACCATTTTTCAGGAAGGCGACCCCGTCTATCAGTTCTACGTGGTGCTAGAGGGTGAAGTGCAGATTACCAAAACCGTGCATGGTGAAACGCAGATCCTTGCCCTGCACAAGCGGGGGCAGTTCACAGGTGATTTGTCCATGCTTACGGGTACCCCAGCAATCGCCACTGCACGAGCGCTAGGCTCCAGTCGCGTTTTAGAAATTGACCCTCCCACCTTCAAGCGCATTCTCGTCGAGTGTTCTCAGGGTGGGTCAGTGATTTTGAACGCGATGGTCGGACGGGCACACGAAGTCGAATTTCAACTACAGCAGCAAGAAAAGTTAGCCGCGCTGGGTAGACTGTCAGCCGGACTTGCCCACGAGCTAAACAACCCTGCCGCTGCTGGACACAGAGCCGCTCAACAATTACGGGAGGCGATCGCCACCATTCAAACGCGCTTGCTGAAACTCTGCGACGAGCTGTTTCCCGCTGCTCAACGAGAAGCGCTGGTGACAGTACAGCAGTCGGCGATCGCCTACCTTACAGCCGGTCATCGATTAGCACCACTAGAGCAGAGCGATCGCGAAGATGCCTTGACCGACTGGCTCGACGACCATGATTTTGCAAACGGTTGGACGCTTGCCCCCGTGCTGGTTGCAGGTGGTGTAGACATAGCACAGCTCGATAAACTCACCCAACAGCTAACCTCAGAGGCACTGACCGAAGGACTTTCCTGGCTGGCTGAAACATTGAGCCTAGCAAGCTTAGTTAACGAAGTGGAGCAGAGCACCAGCCGCATTTCAACGCTGGTAAAAGCCATCAAATCCTACTCCTATATGGATCAAGCGCCCTTACAGGAAATCGATTTGCATGAAGGACTGGAGAGTACGCTCACGATCCTCAATCACAAACTCAAATACGGCATTACGGTCGATCGTCAGTACGCCTCCAACCTACCCCGCATCAGCGCTTATGGCAGCGAACTAAACCAGGTATGGACAAATTTAATTGACAATGCCGCCTATGCGATGAACGGCAAAGGCAGCTTGACTATTCGGACGGCGATCGACCATGACCAGGTGTTTATTGAGATTGCCGACACCGGATCAGGCATTCCACCAGCCGTGCAAACTCACATTTTTGAGCCATTCTTTACAACTAAAGGTGTGGGTGACGGTTCCGGTTTAGGGCTTGATATTGTGCGTCGCATTATTGTCAATCGACATCATGGCGAAGTCCGCGTGACCTCTCAGCCAGGCGACACGCGCTTTCAGATCTGGCTACCCATGCACCAAAAGTAACGCGATCGCAGTTCAATACCCATAAAGGCAGAAAGCCCATGCCTATTTTGATCGGTATTCTGACAAGCGTGTATTCACGGAATCATCAGTTAGCAACGTATAAAGACACTATTATCTTTATTCGAAAAAATTAAACTTAGTATTAAATTGTTTTGAAAATACTGATGAAATGTAGAGCTAGCCTGAGTTCAATCTTAGCTAGGTTATACTACGTACTTATATTGATCAGGTGCATTGCTTCAAGTTACTGAAAAAGCATTTTCAACGATGCTCTTAGGCTCTTGTTCAGCCCTCTCACTCCTGAAATTCGTCATGGCTACTAATCAATCCAATCTTGCTCAAACTTACTGCAACGTGATGGAGTCGCTCGTTGTAGAAGAGGTGGAAAAGCAGTTTCAGAGACTGTCTGCCAAAGTCGCCAATTATGTGAACAAGGCAGAAGTGATTGCCTTTGCCCTTAATCGCTTACCAGCGCTCTATGCTACCAGTGAGAAAGGCTTAGAGCAGCAGCGTCTCCGGGCGCATAAAGAACTGCATACCCAAGTTATTGCAGCGGTCCGTCAGGCGATCGCGGCAGTTCAGCGAGATCCACTGCGAGCCGTAGTGCCTCTAAAAAGTAGTGGTGATCAAGAGTCACAGCTCGGCCTTCAGGAGTTAAAAGAATTGTTGGGTCAGAAGGAGCTTTCCTGGCGCAATGTGGCAGATGCGGTCGAAAATGCCCTGATCCGTACGGCGCGGGGAGAAGTTACCTGGCGAAAACGAGGCAATGCAGCAGCGCAACGCAACGAATGGCAAGACAGCCGCTATTACCTGTAGATCTCTTACCTGTAGAGGGCGGCTGATGCACTGTAGCAAGCAGTTTAGCAGTGTTCTGCTGGTAGTTTCACTTGGGCTGGCTGGAGTCGGTTCTGGTCTAGCTGTCAATGCCAGCGCTCAAACGATCGAGACTAATGCACCGACTAAGCCAAGCTTAACGTTGAAGCCCGACTTGGAACCGTTAGATTTAGAAGCCCTAGCACCAGGAAACACGCCCGCCTACGTGGTGACCGCCAACAAAATCTCGCTCACACAATTAACGGTTCCTAGTCTTTGGTGGCTCAGAGATCAGCTTGCCGACCAGGAGACGTACGGCAATAACTTGCTGGAGAACTGGTTAGCGTATCCCAGCAGTGGTCGTCCCGGTCGGGTGGATTTGGTGGTAAATCGCCAGCTATGGAGTTTGCTGGACTACCTCGATCGCTATGCCTTCATCCACCGTTTTGGCAAGACGGCTCGCGACTACGGCTACAATGTGCGCGTCTTTGATGGACAGGCAACCTTGCTTGGAGCGTCCACTTGCGATTTCAGCACCATTAACATTGATGATTTGCAGAACCGCCCCTTGTCTGAGGGTCTAGCAGACACTGAGCCTACTGCGTTAGAGGCTTCACTACCGACCTCTCCAGCCGATACGATCGCCTGTAGCATCCTGCTCGACTCCTCTGGTAGAGGGGGGTTACGAGGTGGCTCTAACCGCTTACCTGGCGCAGGCGCTGCCAAAGCGCTTGATATTGCAAAACCGTAGCGCGATCGAGGGGCTTGAGGAACTCGCTTGCTGCTTGGGTCGCAGCATCGGGTAATAGCACAGGATTTTGCCGCAGCTCGATCGGCAGGTTGGCTACTGGCGTTGTCAGTACCACTGGCGACATCGCTCGGCTAATCAGCGAGAGCTGACTGGCAATTTCTGGTCGCCAGCAAAAACTAATCCAATCCGCCGCAAGTGAGGGCAAGGCAGCCGTTGCAACGGCTGGACGCACCCAGAGGTCTGCCCATAAAGCCGTACCCGACTTCGGCACCACAACAGCCAGCTTCTGGTTGCGCTGCGTCAGCGGTAATAGATCGGTAGACCAGCCAACGGCTAACCAGGTGTCGCCCAGCAGCAATGGTTGCAGGTAAGCGTCAGAGCTATAGAGTTTGACCTGCTGGTGTAGTGCCATTAGTTCAGCTTGCAGCGTTGGCACCGTCTCCAGGTTGGCAGTGTTGTAAGATTGCCCCAGTTTTTTGAGCGTCAACCCAATGATTTCACGCGGTTGATCAAGGAGAGAAATATGTCCGCGTAGGTCCGATCGCCATAAATCAGACCAATCCGTTGGCGGCGGCAAGCCCTTTTCCTTAAAAATATCCTGACGGTAGGCAATGACCGTGTTACCTCCCCGATAGGGTGCGCCCCAGAGCCGCTGCTCAGTCGGTGTAGCGGAAGATCTTGTCGCCATTGCTTTCCAGGCTGGTGGTAAAGCCTGCCATCCCGACAATAGCTTGAGGTCAAATGGCTGAATCAACCCTTGCTGCACTGCCTTTTCAAGCCAATAATTGCCGATCGTCACCAGGTCAGGTATTGGCTTGGAGCGTTTGCCAATAAACGGCACCCAGCCAAAGCGATCGGATGCAGACGCATCTGCCTGCCCATTGCGTGACCATGCTTGCAACCCGTTAAAGGCTGACTGCAACTGTGGCTCGATCGCAATCTCCAACGAACCAGCGATCACCGCTTGCCTTAAGCGCTTGCGGTACTCACCTACAATCTGAGGCGGAATCGAGCCATTCAACACTCGCAGGCTCAACCTTTGGCGATCCTGCCCAGAACAACCCATCAGTAGATTACTAAGGGCAACGCCGCCTGCCCCTGTCAAAAAAGAGCGGCGGTTGATCAGAGCTGTGGAGTGTGAGCGGTGGGATATATGGGTTACGGGCATTTTATAAGTCATACCTTAAGCAGGCTGCTTCCGCTCAACACCAAAGCCAACCAGGTCAATTACGCTTGGTGGTACATTTCCCTCTGGGCGTTGATAAGTGACAATGGTGCGGAGTCGCAGATCGGGAGCAATGATTCGCATTTGATCGACCGCACACGATCGCCGATAGTACGTTGTCATTTCTAGCGTCTGTCGAGTGGGCTGATAGGTAAAGCGTCCTGCGATCGCGCCTGCTTCAGAATAGCCTTCATCGCGCAGATAAAAACCCTGGATAGCTTCTCCCGTAGGTTCTGTTGTTACCTGAGCAGCCAGTGGTGGCGGTGGTATATCTGAAAAGGGTGCAGCAAGGTAGCGATCGGGAACAAACAGCGCCTTCAGGCTCATCGAAACCTGCTCACCTTTTTCGGAGCGAGTGTCAAAGGCGATCGCAAAACCAGGACAAAGCGTCTCATCACTTGCCAGCGTCACTAGATCAAAGGACGGTGCTTGGGCAGCTCCATTAACCTGAGACAGAGAGAGAACTTTTTGCTTATCTGCTGCCGTCAGAGGATCAACACGAAATTCGGTATAAGACCGCTCGACCTCACCGCGTAGTGTGGAGTGATACGTGCGTTCCGTCGTCCATAGCCCGGTACAAGTAACAAAAAAAGCTTGAAAACTTAGCATCTTACGCTGACAATCTGAAGGGGTTAATTCTCTCTTTCATCAAAATTCTTTAAAGGCGTTTGTAACCGTTTGTGGCAACTCCAGCGGGTACCTACTTGGGGCGAACAAGCGCTAAAGCCGTATGCAAAACCGCTCCTTTCCGCTCCTGATCAAACTCAACTTCAGGCGACATGGCAATCTGCTTCGACAAGCAACAATGCAACTATAGCAAGCCGTTACAAGCTATGAGCGGCAATGTCATCCGAAGAGCGCTAGGAGTCATGTTTAAACCACTAATCGCTGTCGCTGCGGCGGGAGCCGAGGGAGGAGCGCGATCGTTCCCCTCAAGGCTGACTATGCAAAAGGACGACAGATGAGGGATGAATAGAAACCCTTGCTCGAAGGAAGTTTCAAGGTTTATGTCTGTCCTAACGTTCTCTTCGACTGCTATGTTTTGGCTTTGCGGAACAGAGCGATCGCTAACATCAAACCACTAGTTGCTTCAAGTTTAAGTTCTCTGTTGTCGGAACGTGGTTGTAACTGCTGCGGCGCTAGCTACTTAGATTGAGCAGCACGTTAAGGTGTTGAAAGCGTTTGATTCTCTACCCAAAGCGCAAAAAATAACCGAACTTGCGTCATCTTTGGTTCAGCGCTTGATTCTCTACCCAAAGCGCAAAAAACAACCGAGTTTACGTCATCTCTTGCTCTGTGCAATGTTGTGGCAAAGGCGTTTGACCTAGACCAATATCATTCGATTACCATCAACAATCACTCAACTCAAACGTTATCAAACGTTAAATGATTCAGGAATACTTCTCATAACCGTCATTCACTCTTTAGAATTACGCTTAGAACGTTAGGGCTATTGAGAGACTGAATGAATACACTGCAACAGCAGATTAATATTATGAGCACGAAGGTTGATGCTTTATATCAGCTTATCGAGCAACTTAGCAACAAGCTATCGGATGTTGCAGTCGAATGCAAGTTTGGAGCGACTCAGCTACAGCACCCTGAGGGTAATGAAACCGTTCAGCATCAGTCTTACCAAACCTATGTAGGGCTTGGTTCTAGTATGGAACACAAAGATGTTTTGGCAGATCGTAACGGGGTTGATTCGATGACCCATAATGGCGATCGTCAGCTTGCCCCTGAAGTGCAAGTGCAACGCCTGACCGCACAGCTAACCGCTGCTTACAATCGCATTGCCGCTTTAGAGGAGCAACTGCTGTCTAGACGGATTCATAGCTAGCCCAATCGCAGGTAGCTACGTACATGAGCGAGCCAAAAGCCTCAATCTCTAGCTACCTCATAATCACGCATTCACTCGCTACGGCTCATCTGCTGCTGATGTGCCAATGCTTCGATCGCCGCTAGCAAATCAGCTTGATACCAGTTTCGGTAGAGATGAGCCGCGATTGCACAACCGCCTGCACCAACGCCTTCTTTCACAAAGCCCTGCTCATACGCCCGCAGCGTTTCATAACGCGATGATGTGAAGTTGAGCTGAGTCGCCAGCAGGGGTACATCACCTACTAGCTGCGCCAGCCCGACCGTATCTCCGGTGGGATCATCTGCCACCCAGCGAGTAGTGCCAACGACGACCTGATCGGGTTGCCATTTCAGGTTGCGCGATCGCGCGATCGCCCGTGAGAGGGCGTAGACAGCCAGCATTTGCGTACCGCCTGCCAGTAGAACACCGCCCGTACGGCTTGCTGCGATCGCCATCCCTGCCACAACAATTTGCATGGGATCGCCGACAGCCGCAATAAGCTGAAGCGGTGAGAAGGGGGAGCAGAGTCCCGATTGCTGTAAGCCTGCTTGCACCAGCGCCCACTTTTGGCTGTGGTTACAGGTAGGGTGGCTGCTGTTCACTTTGCTAGCAGCAGCGATCCCCAACCCTGTTAAAACGGCTAAAGCAGTCGTCGTACCACCTACAACGCATTCACCTAAAATGACATAGCCAGAGCTTGCTGCCGCCAGTTTTGCCCCCCAGAGCAACCCCTGATGCAGTAAATGTTCTACGATTGACAGCGGTAACGCTTGCCCCTGACTCAGACAGCAGGCAGGAGTGCCACCTAGATTGATCGTGGGTACGGCTGGAGGGATTGGTAGTCCAGCATTAAAGAGAAACAATGGTAGCTGTTGTGCTGCCACGATCGCGCGTGAAATCAGTACAGGCGATGCTCCTACCGTCAGTGGTGGCAACGGATAACTGGGAGACGGTTGTGCCCCACGGTACAGAAACTCGGCATCCGCGATCGCGGTGTACTGTCGATCTTCAGGTGTAGCGCCTGCTGCCGAAATACCTGATAGTAGCCCCGTCGCTGTAAACCCCAACACACATGCAAAAGCAGGCCGCTGCCCTCGGTGTTGTTGTAACCAGTGGTTTCCCTGCTCTTGTTGTGTATAGACCCGAACAGGAGGAGAGGAAACCGCAGGGACGCAGAGACGTGGAGCAGTAGAAGTTTGATTCAAGCTCCCTCTGCCTTCATCCCCCAGCCAGTCATCCCTCATCCCTCATCCCTCATTTTTAGCCTTCAGCCTTACTCATAGTCCATCAACACCTGCACCCACTTTGGTGGTCTAGGGATAGGCGTACCCAAGCGATCGAGCAGCAGCCATGCTGCAAGGTGAACGATAAAGAGATAAACCAGACTGTTGAGCAGAACCATGACAATGATCGCTGCTTGCACCAGTTCCAGGCTGGGCTGCGCTAAAAAACCAAACTTGATGAACAGCCATTCCAGCAGTTCTGTTGTTTGCGTCGTAGCGTAGAGCCAGAGATCTTCACCCAACAGCAAGGAAACCAGCCAAATGCGAAAAAAGAAACCAAACGTAGTGAGAATACTGCCAACGCCGATCGAAAAAGCCCATTGAGCGCTTCGGTGCCACAGCACGCCCAACAACACGCCCAGCAACGCATAGGGCATGACAAAGAGAATACTGCGTGCAGGACCCATCAACACACTCAGCAGCAAGCCAGACACTAGGGCACCCATCCAGGCAGCGCGATTACCCCAGCGCAAATAGATGAGCGCGATCGGAATCGAGAAAAAGAGCCGCAGTAGAGGACCGATCGGAAAGTAATAGTTCACCAGGTAAACCAAACTAGCCGCACTTGCCAGAAATGCCGTTTCCACCATCATCAGTGGCACGGCTGGATCGACCGTCCGTGGCACCTGGAGACGACGCTGCCCAAACATCTTTGCTTCTAATGGGTCATCAGCTTCTAGCGCTTCAATAGGGCGCGACAGTTCAGCCTCTACCTCTAGCCAGGATGCTTCTACTGAAGCAGCTTCACGCTGATCGACGTTTGCCGGATCAGGTGCCGGGTTGCCAGTCTGCCTGGATGCATTGTCTTCAGACGAATCAGTCATGCAGTCTTAGAAAAGGTAGCAGCTTTACTCTAAAGCTAAAATCGCGATCGTAGTTCACTAACACTGCGCTGGCAGCTATCCTTACTTAACTTTTTCACTCTCTCACCCTTCGCTCTTCGTCAGATACTCTTCATCGCCCACTCGTCAAGCAGCATCACTCAACCCCTTAGCTATGCGCTTCAGCCTCGCCCTGTACCACCAAAACCGAACAGTGGGCATGATGGACAGCGTAGTTACTCACGCTACCCAGCAGCGCTTCTGAAAAGCCCTTACGTCCTCGCCGCCCCACTACTAGCAGATCAGCACCCCATTCTTGAGCGATCGCACACACTACTTTTTCAATGTCACCAGGTTGAAACACGGTCTCTGTTTGCACACCCTTTGCTTGTGCTGCCTCACGATAACGCTTCAGTACCGTTTTCAAAGCCTCCGTGTGGTGTTCAAAATTAACTTGCTGGGCTTGATAGTTACTATTAATAAGACCGGCGTTTAACGATCCCAGCTCCGCTGGAAAAGGCGTAGGTGAAACCATTAGGTCTTCACTAATGCCGCTAAAGAGTAGCAGTTGGGCATTTGTTGCTTGAGCGAGAGCAACCGCCCGCTCAAAAACAGCGTTGCTGAGTGAAGAGTCGTCAAGCGCAACCACAATTTTATGAAAGCTCATATTGGTTTCTCCATTCGCCCCATATCTCTATTTTACAAGGCTGCTGGAGCGGGATCAGCTTAAGGTGGCACCTGACGCTGTAAAAGCCCATAACGCTTTCAACTTGCAACCAAGATAGTGGAGCAAACGGCGCATACTTTGGGGATGCAGAGCTGCCCACAGGTTAGTGCTTAAACAAACGCTACCAAGCATCAGCAGCACAAATGTCGGTAGCATCACAACACCAACGACAAACCAGGTCAAGACGTGTAGCACCATCAACAAAGCAAACAAACTTGCCAGCCCAACCGTTTGCCAGATCTTACCTACCGGACGTTTTAGCCCAACATAGACGATCGTTTGCAAGGTAGACAGCAGATTTGCAGGTACTAAAAAGGCGCAGATAGCAACGCAGTGCGTATGGGAAAACTCAAGCAAAGGACTGGAATCAAGCATTAGTTCAGTGAAGTAAGTTCAACAGTAAGCTCTGCGTTCACTATGTGTAACTCAGATAGGAGTAAGTCCAAACAAAACGATAGAAATCTCAAGGTTCGCTTAACTAATGACAAAAGTAAGTAGATAGCCCTAACTACTTGTGGAAGGGGGTTTAGGACGTTGCCTCCAGGCAGAGCGTTGTACTGTTTGGCTGAGCGCTTATGCCAAGCCTTGTCTCAAAACCAGCCTTCGTCGAATGACGCACAACTAGATACTATGCCTCTGAATTCAGCTTCACACCCGCTCAACCCATGCAAACGACTGAAACGCAACGTCGATCGCCTAGCCTGCTCGACCTTCTAACCCGTCAAACTGCCTCTACTTTCATTAATATTTATCAAAAACGGCTTTCTCCTTATAAAGGGTTTTCTTGTGCGTATCGAGTGTTGCATTGCAGTGAATCCTGCTCTCAGTACACAAAGCGTGTTATTGCTGAGCTTGGCATTAGTCAGGCACTACCCCTTATTCAGCAGCGCTTTCAGGCTTGCAAAGCTGCTAATCAAACCCTTAAGGTGCAACGTCAGTGCCAACCAAAACAGCAAAGCGATCGCTCAACCTTACCGACCTGGGTAGCAAGCCAAGAGGCTCCTCTTGATGATGTGCCCTTAGACAACGAGCCATTAGACGGCAATGAAACTGACTCGTCAGACGAAACGCTTGCACCAGATGACACTCAACCCAAGCAACAACGCAACGGCATGAGCGGCAGTGTTAGAACACCTCCCACTGTCAACAACGCTGACTCTACAGGTACAACCCAGAATACCGGATCAGGCTGGAACTGCGATGGACTCGACTGTACAAGCTTGGGCTGTGACGCGATCGACTATTCCAGCACTGACTGCAGCAGTATGGACTGCAATACTGGTGCTTGGCAGGGCTGTGATTGCAGCAGCCTCGACTATGGCAGTTGTGATGTCGGTAGCTGTGATTGTAGTAGTTAAGGATTGACGGTCAGAGAGTCGTGCCGGTAAAGGGCAAAGCAGTGGAAGCAGAGGCGGCAAGGGAAGCGCCTCTAAAGGCTCTGTAGGAAAATTGACAGTTATAAACCTACAAAGCAAGCACTGGCAGGCGTTTCGTTCACAGGTGCAGGAAATAAACCTAAAAGAGATTCAACTTCAATCTGCCCATGTTGCCCCTGCTCTTTGCTCCCCCTGCTTCTTTTACTTCCCCAGCTCACCTCACCCGATCGCCGCTTCTCCCTGCTGATAAAGCTCCCGTGCATAGTCTGTCCACGCGCCCTGCCCCCAATAACGGAAGCAGCTTGTTTGCAGTAGCAGATTGTATAGCAACCCCTTACGGTAATGGGATGTGCGTGTAAGCGGTTCAGCAGTATCTTGTGCTTGCAAGAGCGGATCGAAGGTTTGGTGAAAGTGAGCGCTGAGTTGATTCATGGGTGTCAGCACGTTGTCATAGTCTTTGACCCAACTACGATCGTTCGTCCACGATGAGCCTTCCATATGAAAGTTGGAGTTTTCTTGCTTGATCGCCGCGATCGCCTCTGCTACGGCTTCAGGCGTGATGTTTTCGGGCGAGACACGCTGCCAGATTTGGTGTTGCGCGATCGCCTGACAGGTAGGATAGTCCTCCGGCTTTACACCTGCTGCTTCCAGTAATTCCAGATATTCTGTCCCGTTTACACCAACGACACCAGACTTGCCGCCATTTTCTGCCATCTGATACCAAGCTTGCTTAAAGGCAGGTGGAAACTCATTCATCATTACACCACCGTTTTCGCCATCGCCAATTTGCGAGACGATCGGGGGAATGGAGATGCCGTTGAGCGATCGACGTGACAGCGTTTTAGCCTCGTAATAAGGCTGCATTTGCGCCACCAGCTTGGTATCCGAACCCTGCGTTTTGATTAGCACCGTGATACTAACCGTTTCTCCATGCGAATTGCGGGCAATCAGTTGGTGAGGCAAATGCTTATCGTGCAGCGGTTCTCCCTGAAGCGTTTCAACAGAATGTTCCTGCACCAGCAGCCAGCGATAGCCGCATTCTTTCAACGCTTTAACGAAGGCGTAGAGCGTATCAGGTTGGTTAGGCAAATGCATTTCTGGTGGCGAAAAGCCTTTCACTCGTGCCAACGCCTCCCAGCCAAACACTGCTGCAAAGTAGTGCTGCCATGCCTGAATGTGCAGCTTGATGTCGGGAATGGGCGTAGAGGGCACGACCGAATGACTCCACATGGTTCCCAGCCACTCTACGTAGGGCTGATAGGTGGCATCACAGGTAATGCGCTTCAGGTTGTCCAGCACGTCGCCGCGCCCCATTTGTCGCAATCCCCACAGCAGATTGCCAGAATAGTCCAGCATGACGCGGGGATTACAGCCGCTGGCGACCAGTTCTGGGATAAATTCACCCATGCGAGAATAGCACCAAGCAAAGGCTCCTGCGTTGTGGTTGTCGCCCTCACCTGTATGCTCAAACATATATTGCAGATGACCGATCGGCGCTCTATTGTAGCCAGCAGGAACGGTCGGCTGATGCATATGCAGGGCGATCGCAAAGGTTGCCGCAAGATCGTCTAGCCGCAGATTTGTCGTTGGCAAAAAGACAGAATGCTGCTCACTCGTCACTGCATGTACATCTGCTTCCCAACCTGAGATGTTAGGCAAATCATCAATCAATTCAGGAATCGGCGCTGGACTGGTTGTAAGCGTGGAGGAAACCATAGGAAGCCTTGAGGTAAGTGGACTCATGATCCCAATACTTCACCCTACACCGCTCATTCAGTTTAACCAACCCTAAGTCATCACTTTCTAAACGGTTTTAGCAGTTAAACGGCTGCCGAGTTTTCTGACAAAACATGAGATGCAATGAGTTTTGCCCAACGTTGATAAGCTACACCGTTTAAGTGAATGCCGTCTGTTGTGTACTGAGCATCTAATTGACCATGAGCATCAATAAAATGAGCCAACAAATCAATGTATGAGTACGAAAATTCCTTCGCCAATGTCTGAAACTGGCTGTTTAGTTCGCGAATGCTGCTATTAGTTGCCTGCCCAAAGAAAAGGCTTGAGTTAATGGGTAGAACGCTTTGAACAAAGACGTGAGTCTGCGGCGAAAGGTCATGGATACGAGTCAGAATTTCTCTATAAGTCTGCGTGACTTCAGTTGGCGATCGCCCTAAATTTGACAGATCGTTCACGCCAATCATTAAAAAGAGTTTCTGCGGCTGTGGGGTAACAATTTCAGACAGCCGAGCGAGCACACCGATCGTTGTGTCGCTAGAGATACCCCGGTTCTTGATAGCAGGATGGCTTAATAACTCTGCCCATTCCCCTTCATCTGTAATGCTGTCTCCGAGAAAAACGATGTCAGACGAATGAATAGGCAATAAAGAAAGTTGGCTTTTACGATGATAGTAGTAGGGAGAAATAAAGAACGTTCCCTGAATATTTTTTATGCCGAACTTTCTTAGTAGTAGTAGCCTCGTTGTCAGATACGATAAACCACCACGCTTGAGAATGAACCAAACACCTAAAGCAAGAAAGAACGCATTCAATAAAACTGAAAGCCAAAAAAAGGCTTGATTAGTCTGATTTACAGTCAATCTTTTCTTTAGCTCTCCAAAGTCTTCAAGACTCCGGAGAGCTAACCTCTATTACTTTGCTTTCGCTTCAAGATTCTCCAAGCGACTCCTTAGTTCCTGGTTCGCCTGCTTCAGTTGATCGAGTTCTTCCCGCAGTTGCTTTACGGCTTTGTCTGAGCCAACATTCTTTTGAACACGCTGGACAGCTTCTTCGGCAATGCGGCGGACGCGACCATCCGGTGTCTGGTCAGCAAGGGCTTGCAGAATACCGATCGCCCGTGCCGTTTCCATCTGCCCCAGTGCAATGACGACTGATACCTGTGTCAGGAAGAAGGTTTCGCGCGATAGCTCCTGGAGACGATCAAGAATCCGTTCCAGACTGCTATTGGTTTGTCCACTTGAGACAGCACCGAGTGCACGAATGGCAGCAAGGCGGAGTGCTTGAGGTGTGCCAGGAGCCGTGTATTCCAGAATGAGATTCAGAGCCTCTTCAGACGTTTTCATCTGGCTGAGGGCACCGATCGCCCCCGATCGCACTACTTCATTCCAGCCCTGCCGTTCTCTTAGCACCGACTTCAGTAGCTTCAGCACTTTCTCTTCTTTCGAGCTACCCAGGCTGCCCGTAACAATGCTACCTAACCCACGAATCGCGGCGGCTTCCACGTAGTAGCTGGCATCACCCTCTTCAGCAATCGGTTTAAGCGCTTTGTAGCTCTCGCGGGTTTTGATGGTTGACAGTGCTTCCACCGTTGCCCGTCGCACTCGCGCATCCGCATCCTTAAGTCCAGCCGTCAAGCCTTCCAATGCCTGGTCTAGCTTAATCGTTGCAAGGTTTTTGGCAAGTTCAAAGCGCACCCCCCAGAAAGGCTCCTGCTTGAGTGCGTCATTAAGGGCGTTGACTGCTTCTAGCCCCCCTTTCTTAGCCAGCATTTCGGCAGCAACAATGCGCGCGAGCGGATCGGGATCAGCCTTTAGCTGCACTTTGAGTTCTGGCAGCGGATACTCTAGTACCACCGTTTTCAGAATGTGATTACCCACGTCAAAGCTTACAAAATCCGGCTTCTTCTCTAGGGGGAAGTAGAAGGCTTGCTCTTTCTCATGAATGCGGACGGAAAAAGTTTTGAGTTTTGAAGCGTTTTTGCCTTCTGCCTCATCTCCCACATACCCAAACCCGATCGGCACTTTCAAATCAAACAACTCACTCTGACTGCCGTTACCTTCTTTCGCCTGGGTTTGAGTAACAGTGACTTTCGCAAGGTTGCTGTCGTTGTCCCAGGAGTAGGCAACCTTATAGTCGGGATGTCCACCACGGTAAACATATTGATCGAAGAGGAAGAGTAGGTTGCGTCCGCTGGCTTTTTCGATCGCCCTTAACAAATCAACCGTCTCTACTGTCTTATGAGCATTGTCATTGACAAAGGTGGTAACCGCTTTCCAGAACAAGTCATCGCCTAACTCGGCGCGGATCATGTGATAGACACAGGCACCTTTTTCGTAGAGGTGGCGATCGTAGAGTTCGATTGCTTCCCGATACACATGGGTAACAATGGGACGGCGATAGCGCGAACTATCCTCATCCAAATAGTTACGGGCTTCATTAAGGCGGTAATAGGCGGCATCTTCGGCACCGTATTCGTAATCCGTCCACATAATTTCCGAATAGGATGCCATACCTTCCTTCAACCAGGCGTGCGACCAGTGCTTGATCACGACCAGATCGCCAAACCACTGGTGCGCGAGTTCGTGGGCAACCAGGCTTTCTGTACCCCGGTTGTCGAGGGCTGCCCGTTCATCCAACAAACAGCGATCGGTCAGCAGCGTGGTAGAGGTATTTTCCATACCACCAAAAATAAAGTCATCCACGCAGACCTGTGCGTACTTAGGGTAGGGATAGGCGTAGCCGTACTTTTCGCTAAAGAACTCAATCATGCGGGGCGTTTTGCCCATGCTGATGCGGGCTTCTTGCTCTTTGCCCTTTTCCACATAGTAGGTGACAGGCTTGCCGTTCCACTCGTCTTGCAATTCGGCAAAATCACCGACTGCCAGCGTCATTAAGTAGGTTGGATGCACCTGCTTTTGGTGCCAGTGATAGATTTTGTCATCACCATCGGCTTCAGTCTTCACCAATTCGCCATTGGAGATTGCCATGAGTTGCCTAGGCACCCGCACCCGGATTTCGGATGTTGCTAGTTGCCCTGGGTAGTCAAAGCAGGGAAACCAGAAACGTGAGTCTTCGTCTTCGCCCTGCGTCCACACCTGTACGGGTTTGTCAGGATAATGCTTGTCAGGCGCGATGAAGTAGATGCCGCGCTGGGGCTTATTGACGCTGTAGGCGATCGCCACTTCGATCGCTTCTCCGACCTTCGTCGTTGGCTCTAGCTGAATGTGTAAAAGTTCTCCGTCATAGTCAAACGCCTGTTTGGTTTCGCCAACTTGGACAGATTCGATCTGCAAATTCACGGCATCCAGCGTTAGGCGATCGATGCCATCGCGCACCGGGTTGAGACGAATGGTACAGGTGCCTTGATAACTTTGGTTAGGAATATCAAGCGCTAGATCCAGAAAAATATGCTCTACCTGTCCAGGGCGATCGGGGTTGTAATGAGGTTTCGCGCCAGGCAGCTCAAAGGACTTATGGCTATTTTCGGAATCAAGAAAAACCTGTGACATAGATGTAGGATGCTCTGCAAAGCTGAGAAAGAATGCTGGGGAAGCTTTTTTAGTCCAATTTGACTGTAAAGGCTGTTCTTTTTAGCGTAACGTGTATCTTGCGTCCGCGATGTAGCTAATATGCGTAAATAGGCTATGTGCTTTGCAATCATCCTTTCACACTTATGACTGCTACAAGTGTTTCTCCCCATCTGGCTTCGCGTCTAATTAACGGCATTCTAGCCATTAAACCGCTGGCAAACCTGGCAAAACGTCAGGCACGTCAAATGATGATTAAACGGGCAGAGTCGATCGACATTTACTGGACCAACGAAGTCAATGCCTTGCGCGCAAGAGCCTGGGAACATGACTTGGCACAGGTGCAAAAGACTGATCTAAACTACCCGGACTACTACGTCACCTCATTCCATGCGTACGAAGAAGGTAATCTAGGCTGGCAGCCAGCACTGGAAGTCGAAGTTGCTGCCCATGCTGCCCATGCCCGTATCTGGAAGGACGCTGGAGCGAAGGGAGATGCCCAACTGCGCCAAAGCTACCACGATGTTTTGAAAGCCCAGCTACCAAAAGCACCCGCCACAATTCTAGACATCGGTTGTAGTGTTGGCATGAGCACGTTCGCACTACAAAACGCTTTTCCTGACGCGCAAGTGACGGGCTTGGACTTGTCGCCGTACTTCTTGGCGGTGGCGAAGTATAGAGGAGAGGGGGGAAGGCAGGAGGCAGGAGGCACGAGGCAGAAGGCAGAAGAATCGCAACTAACAACTAATAACCAACAACTAACAGTTCCCTCAAGTCCCCACTCCCCACTCCCTACTCCCCACTCCCCCATCTGGCTCCACGCTGCGGCTGAGTCGACAGGTTTACCGGATGCGTCTTTTGATCTCGTTTCTGCGTGCTTGCTGTTCCACGAGTTGCCGCAAAGTGCTGCCATTGCCATCATTCGGGAAGCGCGTCGTCTATTGCGCCCCGGTGGTCATCTCGCCATTATGGATATGAACCCCAAATCGGAAATCTTTGCGAAGATGCCGCCCTACGTGAAGACGCTGTTAAAAAGCACAGAACCGTATTTGGATGAATACTTTTCGCTGGATCTTGAGGAGACGATCGCCGCTGCTGGTTTTACTCAGCCGACTGTCATGTTTAACAGTCCACGCCACCGCTCGATCATCGCTCAACGGCAATGAGTCACTACCCTTAATGTAAAGCTACTAGCTGCTACGAAAAAAAGCCTCAACTGTAAAAATCTTTGAAGGGTTACAGCAGCCGCAAGATGAAGGGATAGCGGTAGGCTTTTTGCGGGTCTTTCGCAATGCGAATAATCGCAACAATAGGCGGGAGAAAACTGATGATCGCTAGCAAAAGGAACGCTGGCAGGATAGGTCCTGGATTGTTAAGCGCACCGAAAACTAGCAAGACAAAAATAATTGCGTAAAAAATGTATAAGTTGATATAAAAGTTAATTGCTTCTTTAGCATTTGCCTTGACCACTGCGTCATCGGAAGCCAAAAGAATGGCGATCGGAATACCGATTGAAACAATGGAGGAACTGAAGAAAATGGCACCGTGACAAGCAGCAGATAAGAGCTTGCGCTGACGAACGTCATCCATATCGTTTCTCGCTATTTATGTGAGTGTAGTGAGACTAAAGGTAATCGCAGATTGGGTTTCTGAGTTAACCTAACGCTTGCATCGGTTACGTTATCACTTACCCATCCCAAAGACGATTAGTCCTGGTGCTCACAACACTCGCAAAATAAAGGGATAGCGGTAGGGTTTTTGTGGGTCGGTGGCAACGCGGACGATCGCAATAATGGGCAAGAGAAAACTAGCAATCGCTAACAGAATAAGTAGCGGAATACCGATCGCCACGAGAATTAGCAAGGCAAAAATAATGCCGTAGATGTATAAGTTGATGTGAAAGTTAATGGATTCTTTAGCGTTTTCCTTAACCACTGGATCGTCGGAAACTACGAGGATAGCGATCGGAATACCGATTGAAACAATGGTAGAGCTGAAGAAAATGGCACCGTGACACGCGGCGGATAAGAGCTTACGTTGGCTAAAGTCGTCCATATCCCTCCTTTGTAGACCAGTGGTAGACAGATAAAGGCTCATTAAGGGAGCAAACTGCCCTCCTATAAGAAACAGTGAGTGATATCACGTTTCCAGACTTAGAGCTATCAAATATCGTTTGCCTCATTTTACTCTCTGCACTCTGGCGATTGCCGCTATCGTTAAGGTATTGCTAAACTCAAACTCCTGATCGACATCGATGCCTTGAAGCGGTTGGACAGCAGAGCAAGTGGTTAAGCAGCTTCTGACAACCGCCATCGCTCCTTCCACCAACCCCAAAGCCACCGACTAAACTCCACCAGCCATTGGCTCTCCACTTGTTAAACGTATGTCTACAGAACTTCAGGCTGAACTGCAAACAGCAGTCGAGCGGCGGCGCAACTTCGCCATTATTTCTCACCCCGATGCGGGCAAAACGACGCTAACTGAAAAGCTGTTGCTGTACGGAGGTGCAATTCACCAGGCAGGAAGCGTCAAAGCACGACGGGCACAGCGACACGCCACCTCTGACTGGATGGAAATGGAGCAACAGCGGGGGATTTCGATCACGTCTACAGTGCTACAGTTCGCCTACCAAAACTGCCAGATCAATTTGCTGGACACCCCCGGACACCAGGACTTCAGTGAAGATACGTACCGTACGCTTGCGGCTGCTGATAATGCGGTGATGCTGATTGATGCGGCAAAAGGTTTGGAACCGCAGACCCGCAAGCTGTTTGAGGTTTGCCGGATGCGGGGCTTGCCCATTTTTACCTTCATTAACAAGCTCGATCGCCCCGGACGCGAACCACTGGATCTGCTGGACGAGATTGAGCAGGAATTAGGCTTACAGACCTATGCGGTGAACTGGCCGATCGGCATGGGCGATCGCTTTAAGGGTGTGTACGATCGTCGCAGTGCTCAGATTCATTTGTTTGAGCGGAGTGCTCACGGTCAGCGAGAGGCAGTTGATACGGCGATTGATCTGGGTGATCCCCGTATTGAAGGGCTTCTAGAACAGTCGCTTTACCATCAGTTCAAAGACGATTTAGAACTGCTAGAAGGCTTGGGACCAGAGCTAGACCTAGAGCGCATTCATCATGGCAAAATGACGCCTGTCTTTTTTGGTAGTGCCATGACCAACTTTGGGGTCGAGCTGTTCTTAAACGCCTTTTTGGACTATGCGCTTAAGCCTGGATCGCACGCCAGCAATAAGGGTGACATTCCGCCGACTTATCCTGAATTTTCGGGCTTTGTGTTTAAACTGCAAGCCAACATGGACCCAAAACACCGCGATCGCATCGCTTTCGTCCGTGTTTGTTCTGGCAGGTTTGAGAAAGATATGACCGTGAGCCATGCCCGCTCGGGCAAAACAGTGCGCCTGTCGCGTCCGCAAAAGCTGTTTGCTCAAGACCGAGAGGTGATTGAAGAAGCCTATCCCGGTGATGTCATTGGGTTGAATAATCCAGGTGTATTTGCGATCGGCGACACCATCTATGTTGGCTCGAAGCTAGAGTATGAAGGCATTCCCTGCTTTTCACCTGAACTGTTTGCTTACCTAAAAAATCCCAATCCGTCTAAGTTCAAGCAGTTCCGTAAGGGCGTTTCAGAGCTGCAAGAAGAAGGCGCAGTACAGATTATGTATTCTGCGGATGAAGCAAAGCGCGATCCCATTCTGGCTGCCGTGGGGCAACTCCAGTTTGAAGTGGTGCAATTTCGGATGCAAAACGAGTATGGAGTCGAAACGCAGCTTGAACTGTTGCCCTACAGCGTCGCGCGTTGGGTTGATGGCGGTTGGGAGGCTCTCACAAAGGTCGGTCGTCTCTTCAACACGGTTGCGGTCAAAGATAGCTGGAACCGTCCCGTTTTACTATTCCGCAACGAATGGAACGTAAGCCAAGTACAGGCAGATCATCCGGAGTTACAACTAAACTCGATCGCCCCCGTAGTTTCTGGGAGCGAACCAGCGGCTTCATAAAGCTATTCTAAAAAGGTTGTAGAATGCCCAGCAGTCTACTATCCCTTTTTGAGTAGGAGAAGCGCTATGCCTCCGGTTCCTGATCCGTCACCGATCGCCCATGACTCCGACCTGGAAGCCGGACTGTCAGCACTAAAGCAGGGTGATTATAAAACCGCGATCGCTAAATTAGAAGCGGCACCACTGCTCCCCCAGCATCCTCTGACTGTAAAAGCGCAGATGGGGCTAGTAGTTGCCTATGCCCGTACAGGTGAACCGTTGCGAGCCGCTGCACTTTGCCAAACGCTCCAGCAAAGCGAAGCACCTGAGGTTAGCGAGTGGGCAAGTAAAACGCTGGCAAGCCTAGCCGAACGCTACCCGCAGGTCGATCAGCTTCAAGACGATCGGCTTAAAGACGCTCAGCTTGAAACAGACCCGGATCTGGCTGCAACACCGTCATCGTCCAGCCTTGCCTCAGATAACGCTGACCTGACTGGCTTTACGCCCTTTGACCCTGCTGCTCCGCCTAGTTTTACGGACGATCGCAGTGGCTTTACGCCGTTTGATCCTGCCGCGCTGCACCCGCAAAGTTCTGAGCCGCAAGCTGTTGACGGTGGCTCTGAGCAACCAGACGTAGTGTTGCCAAAGGTCAATCGATCGACTGCTAATGCTGAAGAGACGGCAGTTCGTTTAGAAGGGCAAAACGTAAGCAAGGTAAGATCTCCTGCGGTTTCTTCGGGCAAAAAGCGACCACAGGGAACAGCAGCAGCGATCGCTAGTAACCCGTTGCAACCGACCGCGTTAGAGGAGCCACAGTCTCTCTATCAGGCAGTTTGGCGGCAGGCAGGGCGGCTTAAACAAGGCAAATCGCTGGGTAAAGTTAAGCTGCTGCGCTTGCTGCTATTACAGGCAGGTACGGCGATCGCGTTGTTCTGGATGGTGCAGACGATCGCTTACTACGCTACGTTTTACTACCGCATTGCGCTCACTGCAATTCCCTTCCTTAACATACCGCGTCAAATTTTCGGTCCACCCGTTGTACCTGTTTTGGTACTCTTGGTGGTTCTCTTCATCGCGTCTCGCTGGCTGCTCGATGGGCTGCTGACCACTGGCTATGGGCTGCAACCATTGACGTTAAGTAAGCTGGCTACCTACAGCCCCGAAACGGCTCAGTCACTACAGCGTTTTTGCCGTCAGCAGGGCATCCCCATGCCAACACTGGGGCTGTTGCCAACGGCTGCGCCACTCGCGTTCAGCTATGGCTGCTTGCCTCGTGTGACACGCACTGTGGTCAGTCAGGGGCTTCTAGAACAACTGGCAGACGATGAAATTGCGACGATTTACGCTAGCGAGGTAGGGCATATCTCCCGTTTTAACGTGCCGCTGCTGTCGCTCGTGATGGTGCTGATGCAAATTCCTTACACCATGTACTGGCAGGTTAGTGTCTGGGGTGATCGCAAACAAGCAGCCATTTCACGCTTCTCAGCCAGTCTCATCGCAGCAGTTAGCTATGGGGTTTATGCCTTAATACGATGGACTGGTCTCTGGCTAGCGCGCCAGCGAGTCTACTATAGCGATCGCGTGGCGGCAGAGCTAACGGGCAATCCTAATGGCTTCACTCGTGCCCTACTGAAGCTTGCGATCGGCACAGCAAAAGAAGTCCAAACCCAGAAACAAACGAGCTACTTACTAGAAGGTTTTGATCTACTGCTGCCGTTGGGTCAGCGGATGGCAACCACGATCGGCAGTGTTTACCCCTACGCGCCCATTGAGTCTGTGCTGGCATGGGAGCGAACAAACCCCTACCGCCACTGGTTAGCGATTAACAACTCTCATCCACCAACAGGCGATCGACTGCACTTGCTCACGGTCTATGCGCGTCATTGGCAACTAGAGACTGAACTGGAGTGGTCACAGCCAACCAGCAAGAAGATAACGCTGACTGCCCGTCAATGGCGCACGCTGTTGCTGCAAGGCGCACCCTTTTTTGGATTGGTCTTCAGTTTTGTGTTTGCCTATCTGTTGGAGACATTAGGCTGGTACGGGATGCGATCAAACCTGAGCCAACTGTCATGGATGTATGGCGATCGCGCTTTGCTACATGGCTTACCGCTGATTGGGTTTAGCATTGGCACCTTTATTCGCATTAACCCGCTCTTTCCGGATGTGCCGTTCTCCAATGCTAAAACCGATCGTGCTGCCACCTCTTTAGTCCCCTTGTTAATGCCTGCTGATCAGGTGCCAGTCGATGGTCGCTCGGTACAGTTAGAGGGCAAACTGCTGGGTCGTCGTAGTCTTAGTAACCTTTTGAGCCAGGATCTACTGCTGCAAACCACAACGGGAATCGTGCGGCTTCACTGGTTGTCAACGTGGGGACCGATCGGCAATCTGCTGACTCAAGCCGTCCGTCCAACAGCGTTGCTAAATCAAGATGTTGTCGTTACAGGCTGGTTTCGGCGTGGCGCAACGCCTTGGATTGATGTGGAAACGATTCGGACAGCAGGTGGTCGCGTCAGCCGGAGCGGACATCCCATTTGGTCTACTATTTTGGGTACGATCGCCGCTGCCTGGGGTCTCTACATCCTCTTCCGTGTTGGCTTCTTTTGATGAGAGCTGGTGCGTCAGACTCACAGTAGGCGTAACTGGGTTTCTTGCGGTTGCTCAGCCTCTTGCTTGAAAGGGACGATCGCGTCCAGTTCAAAGACTAACTCGGCTTGACTGAGCCATGCGTGTTCTTCTTCTGCCAGCAAACTCTGGGCAACATCCAGCATCTCGACAGAAATTTCTTGCAGGTCTTCTCGGTTCACTAGGTAGGCTTTGAGCGCATCTAGTGGGTCGATATTGCTACCTACACCGAGTTCAGGCAACCGAGCGCGAGAAAACTGACTGACTAATTCGGGGTGAATGGTGTAGCTATGGGCAGGGCTAAGTGCCTGATGGATCGCTACAGTGTCAATGTAGTCAAGCTGCTCCGATCGCAGATGATACACCAATCGCACCACGGCATCCTGAAGCACCTCTGGCTTAAGCGCTTGCAGTAGATCTGCCTGAGGGGTGTCAGAAGCGGAGAGGTTCACCTCGATCGTGCGAAAGGCGCGAACCGGTACAGGGCAAAACTCAAAGGTCGTCTGTCCTTTTTCCAGCGCGACCAGCACAAAGCCTTTGTCTTCCTTCTCTTCGCTGAAATCGACGCGCTCAATGCTACCGGGATAAACGATCGGTGGCTGTTCGCATAGCACCTGATGGCGATGAACGTGCCCCAGCGCTACATAGTCAAAGCAGTCCCGTGCCAGCAACCCCAACGGCACAGTAAAGCCTTTGCCCACAGCCAAAAATCGCTCGGCTCCAAAGCGGGCATTGTCTGCCATCAAGTGAGCCAACAAAACGGTGGGAATGTCTGGGTCAAGGCGACGGATTTCACCCTCTAGAGCCACACGGAGGCGATTGATCAACAACAAACTAACTTCACCCAACGACAGCCCTTCGGCATCGGGTCGTGTCAGCAAGGTCGATCGCGTCAACCAGGGTAAGGTGATCACCTGCACCAGACCGTTGCGGGTTTCAATGCAATGGGTCTCCAGGCGATCGCCCACAACAAAACCGGGCACTGCCAGCGTGCGGTAAATCGACAAACTCGCCCCGCCTTGCCCTTGGGCGTGTTGGTCATGGTTGCCCACCAGTAGCACAGCAGGAATTTGCGCGGCAACCAAACGCTGAAACTGTTTTGCAAACGCTTCTTGCACGATCGGCGGTGGTGTAGCATCAGGAAACGCATCGCCGCCAAACAAGACCAGATCAACAGGTTCTACAAGGGCGCGATCGATGCAGCGTCCTAGCGTGGCAACAAAATCTTCCAGCCGTGAATTCAAGCCAGTTTCAGGGTTTACTCGTCCGTGGACAAACCCACTGCCCATGTGAATATCTGACAGATGCAGAATTTTGATCACGCTGTTACCTGATACTGACAGCCCTTGTCCAGTGTAGATCCCATTCTCTCAGGTAGCACGGTCTATGCAGAAGTCGGGGTTCAAAACGTGACTATAGCAAAAGGATGAAGGATGAATCGAAGCCCTTGTTCAAAGGAAGTTTCAAGGTTTATGTCTGTCCTAACGCTCTCTTCGACTACTATATGAGTCAGACTGAGCGCCTAACACAGAACTCCGACTGCTTTAAGCAGCTTCTAAGTAGAAGGGCTAAATTAAGCACTACTGAGAGACCGGGTTTCGACTGCGCTCAACCTGCCGACGCATAGGACTGAGAGCATTGAGCGAAGCCGAAATGCAGCAATAATTACGCCCAGTTTCTAGCGCACCATTGCACCCCGGATGATGGCACTAAACCAGGAATCGGGCAGCAGGTTGCGTAAGAAAATCACCGCTCCCGCATTGCCACCCGCAGGATAGCGCAGCCGTCGAGAGTTATCTGTTGCCGCTTGATAAATTACCTGTGCGGTTGTTTCCGGTGGCGACCCGGTCTTATCCGCATTTTTCATCGCTGCCGTGACCTTTGCAACAAACGCATCATACGCAGTCAGCCCCGGTTTACTGGCAAGGTCTGCCGATCGCTCGTAAAAATCAGTCTTAATCGGACCCGGCTCAATGAGTTTGACGCGAATATTGAATGGTTCCAGTTCATATTGCAGCGATTCTGAAAACCCTTCCACTGCCCATTTTGTGGAGTGATAAAGGCTATAGAGCGGGAACCCCATATGTCCACCAATGGAAGACACGTTCATAATGATGCCCGATCGCTGTGCGCGAAAGTGCGGCAAGAGCGATCGCGTCACTGCCATTAAGCCAAACACATTCGTCGCAAACTGACGCTCAATCTGCTCCAGACTACACGCTTCAAACGGTCCGATTAAGCCATAGCCTGCATTATTCACCAGCACATCGATCGACTGAAAGCGCTTCAACGCCTGCTCGATCGCCTGCTGAATCGATTCTGGTTCGGTGACATCTAAGCGCATGCAGCAAACGCGATCAAGTGCCGACAACGAGACAGCCTTCTCAGGCGAACGCATCGTTGCTACCACATTCCAACCCCGCTGCTGAAACAAAAGCGCAGTTGCATAGCCAATGCCCGTCGAAGCACCCGTAATGAGAATTGTTTTAGCCATAGAGGGAGAGGAGAGAGTTTTGAGTTTTAAGTTCTTAGTTTTGAGTTGAAAGATAAGCGCCGCACTGAAACGGTTGCATTCCTTTAGCCTTTAGCCTTTCTACCCTACTCCCTACTCTCCACTCCCTACTCCATCTAGATATGAATCCCACACTCTGTCTTGCCCATACCCCGCCAGCGTCCGGCGCGCTCATCTTCACCTTCGGCAATGGGGGTTGTAATGGGTTCGTCGCCAATGCTGGGATAGCCCTGGTCATGCAGGGGGTTGTAGATAACATCGTGTTCAAACACGTATGCCCAGGTTTCTTTGCGCGTCCAGTTAGCGATCGGGTTAATTTTGAGGCGCTCTTGCGTATCAAGTTCAAAGATCGGCATATCGGCACGAGTGTTTGCCTGATCGCGTCGTCGTCCAGTGATCCAGGCGATCGCGCCTAGCTCTGCCAAGCCACGCTGTAGCGGCTCGATTTTGGTAATCTGGTGAAACTTAGCAATGTCCGTATCCCACAATGCTTCACCGTACTTAGCAGCAAACGCCTCACGGGAGTCAATCTCTGGCATTTTGTAAATTTGCAAATTGAGGTTGTAGAGCGCTTTCGCTTTGGCAACCAGTTCAAGCGTTTGGGGAAAGTGGTAAAGCGTATCTAAAAACAGCACAGGTACGGGTTGAGCGGGTTTCAGCTCGCGATAAAACAGATCAGTAATCAGGATGTCATCGACGTTAAACGCGCTGGTTTGCACCAACCCTGTCGGAATGTTCTCGACACTCCAGGCAAGGATATCTTTAGGGTGGGCGTTCTCAAAACGCTGGTTAAGTTTCTTTAGATCAAGCTGGGTCGGTTGAATCAGCGGTTGCGTAGATTGGGTCATCGCGACGAGTTACCTTAAGTCTTCTGCATTCTCTACGATAGCGAACTAGGGTAACGTTGTGGAAGCACGATCGCAACGAAGTCGATCGCGCTTTAGCAGCACGACTTGCTAGAGCAGCACGCATACAGCCATTTAAAGCAGCAGGAACAAGACTTGAGCCTTCATCTCATCCTTTACAGCAAACCGGGTTGCCATCTGTGCGAAGGGCTGCAAGAAAAGCTAGTACAGATCCAGAGCCTTGACCTTACGTTAGACGTGCGCGATATTACCACTCGCGACGAGTGGTTTCAGGCGTACCAGTATGAGATTCCCGTGTTGGTGCTGGTGGGGAGTGAAGGGAGAGGGAAAGCAGAGGAGGAAGCGGGAGCAGGGGAAGCAATTCAAAGTTCAACACTTCATCCTTCATCTTTTATCCCTTTGCCCCGTCCGTCTCCGCGGGCGACGGTGCAGCAGTTGGAGAAGATGCTGCGGCAGTATTTGTAAGTGCATTTAGGCATGAGCGCAAACCGAGAACGCTGCCATGCGGGGCTTGATGACGATCGCTCATTGCACCCAACCTTGGGCGGTAGTGCGTTTGAGAAATAACCGGGCACTCTAGCGTAGTTAACTGTGGGTACGACGTTATCTCCTTGATTACTCTTCTCATAACCTCTTTGCTCTAAAAGTAAACGCCATGCTACAGTCTCAACTCTCTCTTACTGCTAGCATCCACGAGCTACAGACCCTGGTTATGTCCTTCCATCCAGTGATCGTGATTGAAACGGTTGAGGAAGAGCGGGTGCAGACGTTGTTGCAAGAGGCGACGCAAGAGATGCAAGTGCAGTTGCTGGAGTGGAGCATCACGCAGGGTTTAGCGCGATCGCACAGTGTCGCCAGCAAAGATTTTTTCAGTGCGCCCGACAATCGCTGGATGGATGAGTGTGCCCCTCCTGGAAGGCAGAAGCCTGCTGCCTTTGAAGACACCACTGATCCGCTCAAAGCACTGCAACAGATGCAAGAACTTGGCTGTAAGGCAGTTTTCTTGCTCAAGGACTTTGCCAGACATTTGGAAGATGCTGCCGTTGCCCGTCAGTTTCGCGAGGTCATTCAGCTTTTTGCTCAGAATCGATCGGCGATCGTCCTCACAGGTGACCCCATCAAATTGCCGTCTGAGATCGCTCATGATGTCGTTTACTTTGACCTGAAGCTGCCGGGACGGGATGAGTTGCAGCAAGTGGTGATGGATGTGATTCGATCGCTGCGAGTGCGAAACCGCATCCAAATTGAACTTCAGGATGCTGATGTGCCTGCGCTAGTGCAAGCATTAACGGGCATGACCTTAAAGCAAGCGCGGCAGATCATTGCTTATGCAGCGCTAGAAGATGGCAAACTAACGCTGCAAGATGTAGGACGGATACTGAAGCGCAAAGCTCAAATCATTCGCGAGGGAGGCGTGCTGGAATATTTCCCGACTAGCGATGTGGTCATAGACTTGGGTGGTTTCCACGGACTGAAGCAATGGCTGTCTCAAGCGCGAGTTGGCTTCAGTGCTCAGGCAAAAGCGCTCAACTTGAAACCACCCAAAGGCATTTTGATTGTGGGCATTCAAGGCTGCGGCAAGTCATTGGCGGCAAAAGCGATCGCTCGCGCCTGGAAGATGCCCTTGCTTAAACTCGACACCAGCCGTCTGTATGACAAGTATGTGGGCGAATCGGAAAAGAACTTTCGGCAAGCGATCGCCTTGGCTGAGTCGATGGCTCCTACTATCTTGTGGATTGATGAAATTGAGAAGACACTCGGTGGCAGTACTAGCAGCGACGCAGATGGCGGGCTGAGTCGTCGTCTTTTTGGCTCCTTCCTCACCTGGATGCAGGAAAAATCTCAGGAAATCTTTGTGGTGGCGACTGCGAACGATCTCTCCCAACTGCCGCCCGAACTCTTACGAAAAGGACGGTTTGACGAATTGTTCTTCGTCGATCTACCCGACGAAGCCGAACGCACTACGATTTTGCAAATCCATCTGACGCGCCATAAGCACGCGCCCCATCAGTTTGATCTGGTGGCATTGGTGGCAGCGATCGATGGCTTTAGTGGTGCCGAGATAGAGCAAGCCGTGATTGCCGCGCTCTACCGCGCGCTCTACCTGCAAAAACCACTGGACACTGCCATGCTGCTCGAAACGATCAAAGCGACTATTCCTCTATCTGTCTCTCGTCGTGAAGATTTACAGAAAATGAGAGCGATCGCGCAGGAACGCTTTGTCAACGTGCGCTAACGAGCATCTACTTAAGGCAGTGCGATAGTGCTCGCCACGTTACTCAACGAAGTCAGTGCATCCGTTGAGAATGAGACAGGTTATACTCATTTCAAGCGATCACTACTGACAGCCTATGAGACTGCTGGCAGCAGTGGGAACTTATAATCAAGCTGTTTGCCCCACACTTGAAGGTCGAGACGAGACAAGAGACGGTTGTTTTAACCCAACGAAGGCAGAGATAGGGAATGCTGTATCTGGCACAGGTACAAAAAAAAGGGCTTTTGGGCAAGACGGGGCTACAGTTACTCGCACGTCAGCGGTCTGAAAATGCGTGGACGCTTTTGCCTGAAGAAGAAACGATCCTTACAGCCGAAGCAAATAGCCTCAGCGAAGGAATGCTAGTTTTGGTGGAGTTGACCTCTACCCGGCAAGTGTTGACTGCTCAAGATGCCAAAGACTGGTTGCTGGATATTATGCAGAAGTTTTTGGTAAGTGGTATTACGCCAGCATTTTTGCAACAAGAAACGGAGCGAGCCGAGCAATGGCGGCAGTCGCTCACGTTGCAAAGTCAGGAACTCGATCGTCGTGCGCTGGAGCTAGAAGCACGCAAAGAGCAAATTCAGGACATGGAAGAAAAGCTCAAACGAGAAAAGCGTACGCTCGACACACAATCGACTTAGCATAAACCGCAAAGCAACCTTGCTAATTAGTCGATTCAAGCCAAGCCAATTAGTCGATTTAAGCCAACGTCACGGAAGCTGGCACTTCTCCTGTGAGGCTAAACGCCCGTACATCGGTTATTTTCACATCGATTAGTTTGCCTTTAGTGGTGGCAATATCGCCAGCAAAGAATGTGAGACGGTTGCTGCGGGTGCGCCCCATCACTTGAGTAGGGTCTTTAGTATTTTGTGCTTCGACAAGAATTTCTTCGGTGCGATCGCGATACCGTTCTGATCGTTCCATTGCTTTAGTCGAGCCAAGCCGATTGATCCGCTGGAGGCGATCGCTCTTCACTGCTTCACTAAGCTGATTTTGCCACAGAGCAGCAGGTGTGTTGGGACGGGGTGAATATGCTGCCGTGTTTACCAGGTCAAAACTAAGGTCGTCAATGAGTTGCAGCGTTTGCTCAAACTGCTCTTCTGTTTCACCCGGAAAACCTACGATCGCATCAGCGCTAATCGAGGCATCGGGCATCACTTGGCGAATGGTGTCAATAATGCGGCGATATTTCTCCTGTGTATAGCCTCGCGCCATTGCTTTGAGAATTTCGTTACTGCCCGATTGAAAGGGAATGTGGAAGTGTTCGCAGACCTTGGGCAACTCGGCGCAGGCACGAATTAGGCGATCGGTGAAATAACGAGGATGGCTGGTCGCAAACCGAATGCGCTCAATGCCCGGTACATCATGGATGTAGTAAAGCAAATCGGTCAGAGTATGCTGATGACGACCTTCCGGCGTTGAGCCAGGGAGATCACGCCCATAGGCATCAATATTTTGCCCCAGCAGTGTAATTTCCTTAAAGCCCTGCTGCGCCAGCACCTCGATCTCGGCACGAATGGCTTCGGGTGTGCGAGATTGTTCTACGCCACGTACGTTTGGCACTACACAGTAGGTACAACGTTCGTTGCAGCCATAGATCACATTTACCCAAGCAGTGACGGTGCTATCACGTCGGGGCTTGGTGATATCTTCCATAATGTGAAGCGGTTCGGTCGCCACAACCTGATTGCCGCTAAACACATCCTCCAACAGATCTTGCAGGCGGTTGGCATGTTGTGGACCCATGACTAGATCCAATTCCGGCACGCGACGTAGCAGTTGTTCGCCTTCTTGCTGTGCTACACAACCCGCCACAATTAAAGTTAAGTCCGGTTGCGTTTGCTTCCGTGCTGCTTGCTTGCCCAGATAGGAATACACCTTTTGTTCGGCATTGTCACGAATCGTACAGGTGTTATAGAGAATGAGGTCGGCATCGTCAGGCTGCTCTGCCCACTCAAAGCCCATTGTTTCTAAGATGCCTGCCATACGCTCAGAATCGGCTTTGTTCATCTGGCAGCCGAAGGTGGTGATATGGTAGCGGCGAGAGACAGCAGTCATGAAAGGTCGGTTGAAGGGTCAGTCTTAGATCTTAGTTGAAAAAGATTTGAGTTGAAAAGATTCGAGTAGAGCCTTGAGGGAACGATCGCCCCTCTTACACCAAATCAACTTGCAAAGGCTACAGAGCTTTTACTCTCATCCCCAACCTTTTTTCCGAAGAAGAGGGCAACGAAAGGCAACTGCCCTCTCCCAAGAGCGAGGGCTTGAGGGTAAGAGCGGCTTAGTTGCTTGATCTATGGCACCTATTTTGGGATTTGGTATTACAACACAACTAATCACACAAAACAGGGGCACAGCAACGCTATGCCCCTACCGAAAGTAAGTTGTGAAAAAGCCTTTTGCAAGAAGCCTGTTCTACTCTAGCTAAAGCTCATTGCGACAGTGCTTCAGCAAAAAGCAGAAAGAGCGATCGCCCTCTCGCTTACAGACCTGTTTCGCTATCATGTTCCACATTGTTGGGGTCTACACCCATTGGCGCAACGATGTTACGGAACAGCGTAATTTGTTCGTTGAACTCTAACCCTTTAATTTGGGTAAACAAAGCGTCTGCTTCTTCCGAAAGTTTGTAGTCAGACGGCATAGGGCTTACAGTACCGGCCTCCATACCCTGAGCCAGCAGGTACCAGAACAATAGTTTTGTAGTGTCGCCGATCGCGCCATATTCGCGTGAAATCAGCGTATTTTTGTGAGTAATCAAATCGCGCTGTAGCTGTAACTGCTCGTCATGCGGCAGGTCTTTAACCTGATTAAACAGCCCTTCGGCAATGGTTGGAGAAACGGTGCTGGCTCCTGGTGCAGCCGGTGTGATGGATTTGCCCATCTCGGTGTAAATAAACCAAAACAGCGCAAGTTGCTGATCAACATCCAAGCTTTGAAAGGCGTTTAATTGTGCGCTGGCAGTGTTAGACGTGGTGTATGTCATAAAAACCTCATAATGCTGCCTGCAATGTAGCGAGACCGCGATCGTCATTACATCCACCGCAGACAGAGCATCAGGACTCTACCAAAGACAGAGGCGAAGCCCGACTGACTGCATGACCTTTAAACGGGTGAAATGATGCACAGCAGGAGCGAGTCATGGTAGAACGAATGCTGGAAGGCAAAGTTGCCGTAATTACAGGTGCAGGTTCTGGCATTGGTCGAGCGACTGCACTCACGTTGTCACAAGCAGGTGCAATGATTGCCGCGATCGATCACACACTTGAAGAAAGTCAGCAAACGATCGACGAAGTAGAGAAAAATGGTGGCAAAGGCATCGTGACGATCGCCGACATTTCTCAACCCGATCAAGTAGAGCAGTCCTTTCAGCAGATTATTGAGAAATGCGGACACATTGACATCGTGTTTGCAAATGCAGGTATTAACGGCGTTTGGGCACCGATCGAAGACCTCACTCCAGAGGAATGGGATAGAACTCTGGACGTGAATCTTAAAGGCACTTTTCTAACTACAAAATACGCCGTTCCTCACTTAAAACAGCAGGGTGGCTCCGTCGTAATCACTGCGTCTGTAAACGGCACTCGGATTTTTAGCAATACAGGTGCCACTGCCTACGCCACGTCTAAAGCGGCTCAAGTAGCATTTACTAAAATGGTGGCTCTAGAGCTAGCACCGCACCATATTCGAGTGAATGTGATTTGCCCAGGGGCGATCGAAACTGCCATCAACGAAAGTACCAAACGGCGAGATCTGGAGCAAATTCAAACGCCTGTCGAGTTTCCCAAGGGCAAAATTCCTCTTTCTGAAGGGAAACCCGGTAAATCTGAACAAGTTGCCCAGCTAGTGCTTTTCTTAGCTTCCGATGCCTCTAGCCACATTAGCGGCACCGAAATCTGGATCGATGGTACTGAGTCACTGTTGAAAGGCTAAAAGATAACGGATCAATAACGTTCCTCTTTGTATCCTTCCTCTCTTATTCTTCATCCTTTTCCCCTATGCCCCAAGTCTTTGGCAAACTTCCCATCCACGCCCGTTCCTGGTCAACTTTGGGCGCTGTGAGTTCTGTTGAGCAGGACGATCGCGGTGTTTATTGTCAGTGTGGTGATGCGCTTCTATCCGTGACCGTGCTGACCCCATCGTTAGTGCGGGTACGGCTGGCACCAACGGGGAAACTTCTGCCTCGGCGCTCTTGGGCAGTTGCCAAAGATGATTCAGAGTGGTCACCTGTGTCGATGGATGTGCAGGAAACAGAGGCGGCGATCGAGATCAAAACTGCTAAAGTACGCATCCGCATTGAGCGCAATCCCTGTCGGCTTGTTTGCTTTGACCAAGCAGGCAGACCCTTTGCAGAGGATGCCGAAACAGGCATTGGCTGGTCAGAAAAGACGGTAGCTGGTTGGAAGAAGATGGACGCGGATGAGCACTTCTACGGCTTTGGTGAACGCACTGGGTTGCTAGATAAGCGCTCGGAGCGCAAAACAAACTGGACACTCGATGCGCTGGACTATACGACAGTAGCGGATGAGATGTACCAGGCGATTCCGTTCTTCATGGCGCTGCGTCCTGACGTTGGGTATGGCATTTTCTTCAACACCACCTTCTGGAGCCAGTTTGACATGGGAGCCTGCAAACCCGGCGTGTGGCAGATGGAAACCCACAGCGGCGAACTGGACTACTACATTGTCTACGGTCCTACGCCTGCCGAAATTTTAGAAACCTATACGCAGCTTACGGGACGGATGCCGCTGCCGCCCAAATGGTCGATCGGCTATCATCAGTGTCGCTGGAGCTATGAATCTGAAAGCATTGTGCGGAAGCTGGCGCGGGAGTTTCGCGATCGCCGGATTCCTTGTGATGTGATTCATCTCGATATTGACTACATGAATGGCTATCGCGTGTTTACTTGGAGCCCCAAACGCTTTGCGGAACCAGCGAAACTCATGCGCGATCTGAAGGAAACAGGTTTTCAGGTCGTGACGATCGTCGATCCGGGGGTGAAATACGAACCGGAGGCGGATTACACCATTTTTGACGATGGATTAAAGGAAGATTACTTTGTACGCAAAGCAAACGGCGAAATCTTCCACGGCTATGTGTGGCCTGATAAAGCGGTCTTTCCCGATTTCCTGAAGCCAGAGGTGCGTCACTGGTGGGGCGATGCTCAAAAAGCCTTGACGGATGTAGGCGTGGCAGGTATCTGGAATGACATGAACGAGCCTGCCATTGTTGATCGACCCTTTGGTGATGAAGGTGTTCATATCTGGTTTCCGCTCGATTCGCCGCAGGGTCCAGCCGACGAACAAGCCACTCATGCCGAAGCTCACAATCTTTATGGGTCAGGTATGTCACAAGCCTGTGCTGAGGGGCTGGAGCGGTTGCGTCCCACCGAGCGATCGTTTGTGCTGACGCGATCGGGCTATGCAGGTGTACAGCGCTGGTCATCCGTATGGATGGGCGATAATCAGTCTTGGTGGGAGCATTTGGAGCTTTCCATTCCTATGCTCTGCAACATGGGTTTGTCTGGTGTGGCGTTTGTTGGTGCTGACATCGGTGGTTTTGCTGGCAACGCAACGGCGGAACTGTTTGCCCGCTGGATGCAGGTTGGGCTGCTCTATCCCCTGATGCGGGCACACTCCTCCATGAAGACGGAACAGCATGAGCCCTGGGTTTTTGGAGAACGAACCGAACGCATCTGCCGTGAATACATCGAGTTGCGCTATCGTCTCTTGCCCTATCTCTACACTGCCTTTTGGGAAGCTGCTACGACAGGCGCACCAATTCTGCGTCCGCTGGTCTATCACTATCCCAACGATCCTAAGACCTATGCCCTGCACGATCAGGTGTTGCTTGGTCCGTCACTTATGGCGGCTCCTGTTTATCGTCCTGGTGTCGAGTGTCGTGCCGTCTACTTGCCAGAGGGCATTTGGTATGACTGGTGGACGGGTACGCGCTACGAGGGTGCCACCCACATCCTGGCTGATGCACCGCTAGAGCGAATGCCCCTTTACGTTAAAGCCGGAGCGGTCATTCCTATGCAGCCCGTGATGCAGTATGTAGACGAACGCCCGATCGATGAGCTTCGTCTTCGCGTCTGGTCAGGTGATGGTGAGTTTATCCTGTATGAAGATGATGGGCGTAGCTTTGAGTACCGTAATGGTTCCTGGGCAACCACTGTGTATCGCGTCACCGCAGAGGGCGAACGTACAGCCCTTCACATTCAGGCACGACAAGGTAACTGGACTCCACCAACACGAACTGTTGTTGTCGAGCTAGTCGGTGTAGGCGAACAACGCTTTGAGGATGACGGGAGCGATCGCACCCTCACCTTTTAGGATCAACTTCAATCCCGCATCTTTGCCTGCACATCGCTAAAGTCGTCACTGGACGACATGAGTTCCAGGACAAAATCCGGCGCGATCGGTGGAGATTTTGCTTTTTGGTCTGGTGTTAAGGCATCCCAACGGTCTTGTTTGATCCAGGAAACATCGGGCGATCGGAGAGCCTGGTTCGGCAACCGAAAACACGTTGAAGAATCAAAGACGACCCCAAGTTTTGCTTGCCGATTCCAGATGACAAAATCTGCATTGAGTTCGGAGTTATAGCTTCCTGTTTCGCCACCTGTGGGTGCCACAATGACCAATTCTCCTTTCGCAGTGCGCTCAAATTTGACATCAGGATTGGCTCGACAAAGCTGTGCAAAGTGCTCGTCGGTTATTTGAACGATCGCATCAAAATTGATCGTAAACGCCGTCATAAAACTCCCGCTTCTGCTTGCTGACGTGCCTGAATTTCGAGGTATACGAGTAACGCATTCACATCAGCCGGATTGACACCGCCAATGCGAGTTGCCTGTCCAATCGTGAGAGGCTGCACTTTAGCAAGTTTTTCGCGGGATTCTTTAGAGAGCGTAGCGATCGCGCTGTAGTCTAAATCGGGTGGCAGCTTGCGATGTTCTTGCCGGACGATCGCGTCAATTTGGTGCTGTTGCCGTTGAATATACCCGGCATATTTGATGTCAATTTCAGCCCCTTCTTTTTCGGCGCGATCACACTCTGCATTGCCTAACCCAAACTGTTCCAAATTGGCGTAGTGGAACCCTGGCTTCCGCAGCAAATCGGCTAGGGTCAGCGAGCCTTTAATTGCCTGCTGCGTATGCGCTGCAATCTTTTGACCCAGTTCATCATGCTCTTTCACACGAGTTTCATGCAGCCGTTCTTTTTCAGCAACAATCCGTTCTTGTTTATGGGTAAATAAATGCCAGCGGCGATCGTCAATGAGTCCAATCTCCCGACCCAGGGGAGTCAGTCGTTGGTCAGCGTTATCCGATCGCAGCAGTAGGCGATACTCCGATCGTGAAGTCAGCACTCGATAGGGTTCGCGCAAGTCTTTTGTGCAAAGGTCGTCAATCAAGGTGCCAATATAGCTTTGCTCACGCGGGAAGATAACCATTTCCTGATTTTGCACCAACCGAGCTGCATTAATACCTGCTACAAGCCCTTGTGCTGCGGCTTCTTCATAGCCAGTCGTACCATTGATTTGCCCAGCGCAGAATAACCCTTCAACCGCTTTGGTCATCAGGGTGGGATAGCACTGCGTTGCAGGCAAATAGTCATACTCGACGGCATAGGCAGGACGCAACATGGCGCAGTGTTCCAATCCAGGGAGCGATCGCAGCATTTGCAACTGAATCCTTTCTGGCAAGCCTGTTGAAAAGCCTTGAATATAAAGCTCTGGTGTATCGCGTCCTTCTGGCTCAATGAAAATCTGATGGCTTTCTTTATCAGCAAAGCGCACGATTTTGTCTTCAATGCTGGGGCAATAGCGCGGTCCTTTGGCATCTACCCAACCACCATAAACGGGCGATAGATGCAGGTTTTCGCGAATGATGCGATGCGTTTCAGCAGTCGTACGTGTCAGGTAACAGGGCATTTGCTCCCGTTCCACCCACGCTTCGGGGTCGAAGCTAAACCAGCGCACGTCTGCATCACCGGGCTGAGGTTCCAGGTTGGTGAAATCGACGGAGCGACGATCGACCCTCGCAGGTGTCCCCGTTTTTAGCCGTCCCGTTTCAAAGCCCAGCCGATTGAGCGTTTCGGTCATCCCAACAGCAGCAAATTCTCCCGCTCGTCCGGCTGCCATTGACGTATTGCCGACCCAAATTTTGCCGCCCAGAAAGGTGCCTGTGGTCAGCACTACGGCTTTGCACTGAAACGCTACGCCGAAGTAGGTTTGCACGCCGATGATTTCGTTGTTCTCGCCCAAGACTAGATCGGTTGCCATGCCTTCGCGGATCGTCAGGTTTGACTGGTTTTCCACGATCGTTTTCATGACAGCCGCATATTCGCGCTTATCCGTCTGCGCCCGTAGCGCCCAAACAGCCGGACCGCGTGACGCATTCAGCACACGCTTTTGCAGGTAGGTGCGGTCTGCCATTTTGCCGATTTCCCCACCGAGCGCATCCACCTCATGCACCAATTGAGACTTCGCAGGACCACCCACCGCAGGGTTGCACGGCTGCCACGCGATTTTGTCGAGCGTTAAGGTAAGCAAAAGTGTGCGACAGCCCAGCCGCGCCGTTGCTAGTGCCGCCTCGCAGCCAGCGTGTCCGGCTCCTACAACAACAACATCAAAGGCATCCAAAAAGTCAACGGACGATCGCACGGTCATAAAAACTTTACGGCTTGGGACTCTCACCTCATTTTAGCGGTTCTGGTCAGCGCAAAGGAGCGATGGCGATCAACAGTGACATTGAAAAGGTATGTGCCAAGGAGCTAGAGCGGAAAGGATCAGACGCGTGAGGGACGATCGTCATTCCAGTAACAGCATGACCCTAGCCCATGAACGCTCTAGTACACAAAGAAAAAGGTGAGACACGATCGCGCCTCACCTCTTTACAACTGAGTTTAGGATATGAACTCTCGGCAAGCTAGATATTCTTCTCGCTCAATTCGCGTGCCATGTAATCGAACGGCTGATCTAGAAACGCAGCGTTGGTGATGCCAGCTTCAGCCACAGTTTCTTGGGCGATCGCCTTCAAAATTTGGATGCCGCGCACGGTCGGTCCAGGTGGTACACCCAGCGAATTGTAGGTTTCGCGTAGCCCTTCTAGCACCCGCTCATCCAATACATCTGTGTCACCAGCGACAAGGGCGTAGGTAGCGTAGCGCAGGTAGTAGTCTAAATCGCGCAGGCAAGCGGCATAGCGACGAGTTGTGTAAGCATTGCCACCGGGACGAATCAACTCTGGCAGTTCGTCAAACAACTGCAAACCCGCCTGTTTGACAATTGCCGCTGCATTCGCATTGATGACTGCCGATGCCTGTACCCTTGCAATACCCGTATCAAAATACGCTTTGAGGCTATCAATGGCATTGCGATCGAGGTAACGACCTGTAATATCGTAATTTCTAATCAAACTCGTTACTGCATCACGCATGAAACTCTTCTCCCAACGATCCTTAATATGTTCTTAGTTATGGTTGACTCGTTCGACGACAAAAGTCTTGCTCAGTGGCAAGCCTAAAGGCACATCGCGATCAACAGATTCAAAGTAAGCCATGCCCCATGGACAACAACAGTGATTGATCAATTCACGCTCATCATTCTAGGCGTATAATCTCTAGTCACATACGGCTCAAATCGTAGAACTGACGGTTCTTTGAGTCCAAGCGTACGGTCAAGTTTACCATTGCCTGAAACAGAATCGTGCCATGTTGCAATTGTAAACATCAAGTGTTACAAGTTCTTAAAACTACGTTAGAGCAGTCACTCTACACGCTCGCTTAAACACCCTGCCCTTAACCTAAACTTAAGTCTCGGCTGGTAGAGCAATATTTTGTAGCGATTGATACAAAATTGACTCAGGCCAATCTCTAGGATGATTCAGATACAAGTAAGCTCTAAGCCTGGAGAGGGTTTGCTAAGGCAGCCTCTTCCTAACAATTCTTTCATTGGCTTTAGAAAAGCAGGGGAAGTTTGTGGCTTTGGTTGAAAGCTGACTAAGACTGTAGGCTTCTGTCTCGGTTCAAGCTCATTGTTCTGTGTTTGAGCGTTTGAAGTTGTGGATCAGTTGATCGCACAGATCCGACGTTCCAGCATCAAACCTCAGGATGCAACGCTTTCACTGCCGCGCTCAAATTATTTCTACCGTTCTTCTTTCCTCCAACTTTAGAGACAGTACCGCAACAAGGAGTAATACATGGCATCCCCGCAGGAAATCCTGGAATGGATTAAACGTGACAATATTCAGATGATTGATCTGAAGTTCATTGACACGCCAGGAACGTGGCAACATTTGACCCTGTTCCACGACATGATCGATGAAAGCAGCTTTAGCGAGGGTGTTGCCTTTGATGGCTCTAGCATCCGGGGTTGGAAAGCCATTAATGACTCAGACATGGCAATGGTGCCTGATCCAGATACTGCCTGGATCGACCCCTTCATGGCAGAACCGACTCTGAGCATGATTTGTAGCATTATCGAGCCACGCACAGGACAGCCCTACAGCCGTGACCCTCGCTCGATCGCTCAAAAGGCGATCGATTACTTACAAGCAAGCGGCATCGGTGACACTGCCTTTTTTGGTCCTGAAGCCGAGTTTTTCTTGTTTGACGATGTGCGCTACGACCAAACCCAAAACGCTGGCTACTACTACGTTGATAGCGACGAAGGCGTGTGGAACTCGGGTCGTGAAGAATATAATCCAACTACTGGCAAGGGTGGCAATCTGGGGTACAAGCCTCGGAATAAAGAAGGTTACTTCCCCGTTGCGCCGACTGATACGCTGCAAGACATCCGTACTGAAATGCTGCTGGCAATGAAGCATTGCGGTGTGCCGATCGAGAAGCACCACCACGAAGTTGCTACAGGTGGACAGTGCGAATTGGGCTTCCGGTTTGCATCTTTGGTGAAAGCTGCTGACTATTTGTTGACCTATAAGTACTGCATCAAAAACGTGGCGAAGAAGCATGGCAAGACTGCTACCTTCATGCCCAAGCCGATTTTTGGCGATAACGGCACCGGAATGCACTGCCATCAGTCCATCTGGAAAGATGGTCAGCCGACCTTCTTTGGCAACGAATATGCTCAGCTGAGCAAGACAGCCATGCATTACATCGGCGGTCTGCTGAAGCACGCACCCTCGCTGTTGGCTTTTACAAACCCAACGACCAACTCCTACAAGCGCCTGGTGCCTGGGTTTGAAGCACCTGTAAACCTGGCATACTCTCAGGGCAATCGCTCTGCCTCCATTCGGATTCCACTGTCGGGTGATAGCCCTAAAGCCAAACGGTTGGAGTTCCGTTGCCCCGATGCGTCGTGTAACCCATATCTGGCGTTTGCGGCTATGCTCTGCGCGGGCATTGACGGCATCAAGAACGAGATTGACCCCGGCGATTCACTAGATGTAGACATCTACGAACTCACTCCCGAAGAACTGGCGAAAGTGCCTTCAACGCCTGGCTCCTTAATGGATGCACTGAAGAACCTGGAAACGGATCATGATTTCTTGACGGCTGGTGGGGTTTTCACTGAAGACTTCATCGAAAACTGGATTAGCTACAAGCTCGATCGCGAAGTGATTCCAGTAAGCATTCGTCCGCATCCCTATGAGTTTGCGCTGTACTACGACTGCTAGATAGTACAACTGTTGTTAATAACGACACATCTACCATCTGCGCGGCGATCGCTCCTCTACCTCTCTTGCCTACGGGTAACATTTGAGGTCTATGGAGCGATCGCCGCTCTTTCTTATCGAAGCCCCGTACGGGTTGTCTGAGTGCGTTAGCTGGATATACGCTCGGCGATGATCTTTGCCGCCAAAAGGCAGATTTGTGCACCCATCTGCGGCATTTACTGAAGGGATTCGTTACAATCGTTTACAGTCGATCGTAGTTTCCTACATCAAATGCCCGACACTTTGACAAAGCTGGCATACCAGGCTTTCCAAGAAGGTAAAAGCTATTTTGGTCTGGCACATAAAGCAGTCAGCACCCAGTTGACTAATCTATTCGTTGCACCGTCACAGCGCGAAGTAAAATCTTTGCCCCTCGAACTGTTGCTTCAACTTCGGCAGCAGCTTCAGCAGCTTATTGAAACTGACTGGTATGATGCTGAACGAGGCGTTTATCCAGCGCCCTTACTCTTTGACAATGACTGGAACGACTTTTTTCGTCATTACCCACAGATTTGGTTTGACTTGCCCTCGATTTGGGGGCGCGTTAACCAAAAGCGCCATCAAGATTTTTCGCCTCAGTTAGAGACGAGCGGCTACCCCAGTTATTACTTGCAGAACTTCCACCATCAGACGGATGGCTATCTCAGCGACACCTCAGCAAACCTCTATGATTTGCAGGTTGACATCTTGTTTAACGGTGCAGCAGATGCCATGCGGCGGCGGATACTGGCTCCGCTAAAGCAAGGTTTAGCTACTTTTGACGTTCTAGAACCACGTCAGATACGGGTACTAGATGTTGCCTGTGGCACCGGACGCACACTAAAGCAACTGCGGGGAATGTTGCCTAAGGCATCCCTTTATGGTGTAGATCTGTCAGAGGCCTATTTGCGTAAGGCAAACCAGTCGCTGTCGCAGCTACCAAATGAACTGCCGCAGCTTGTGCAAGCGAATGCCGAGGCTCTGCCGTTTGTAGACAATTACTTTCATGGTGTTACCAGCGTCTTCCTGTTTCACGAACTACCTCCAGCAGCCCGTCAGCAGGTTATAGAGCAGTGCTTTCGAGTATTGAAGCCGGGTGGTACGTTTGTCATTTGTGATTCCATTCAAGTTGCTGACGCACCCGACATGGTGCCAGCCATGGAAGACTTTGTAGAGACGTTTCATGAGCCTTACTATCGCCACTACACGCAGGACAATCTGGTGCAGCGTCTAGAGCAAGCTGGCTTTAGCGATGTTTCGGTGCAGGTTCACTTTATGAGCAAGTATCTCGTTGCTCAAAAGCCGCTCACTCCCACTCCTAACGCTGCATTGTCTACGGATGCAGAAAAACAGCTAAGTTACGATCGTCAATAGCGACCCACGAATAAGAACACAAAACAAGAGAAAACAATGACTGTTGCTTACCCCCGCAAACTTAGTAAAGCTCTAGGCGCACGCGAGATTCTTGGTCAGGTTGTGCGTGATCGTGAGATTCACCTCATCACGCTCAACCGCTACCGCTATAGCGAACAGCGAAGCTGCAAAGACCTCACCAATTTGATTGAGCAGCTTGATGGTAAGTCTCCTGAACTCATCAAGGATTTGTCACGGCATATTTCTGATGAAGCCCGCCATGCCATGTGGCTCACCGATTTGCTGGTTGATTTGGGTTCCAGCGTCGGCACTCCACCCGGTTCTTCCTACATTCAGGAATTTGAACGGCTGCTGGATGCAGAACTCCATGATGCAGAAACCGATCTAGATGGGTTTCTAATCTCGACTCTGGCAGCCATTAACGTAACCGAAAAGCGCGGCTGTGAATATTTCTCGGCGCATATCTACGCCCTGAAGCAAGCACCGCAGACAGAAGAAAACATCAAAATTCGTGAGACGATCGAGCGGATCTTTCCTGAAGAAGCAGGGCACGTGCGCTGGGGCAACCGCTGGTTAGCAAAACTGGCGGATCAAAGCCCAGAAAATCGCCAGAAGGTAGAAATAGCAAAGCAACGGTACTCGGCGATCGAGCAAGCTGCCTTTGAATCCGGTATGGATATCACCCTGGGAGCGGAACTACGTCGCGTGTCTAATCTGCTAGATATTGCCAACACCATGTCGGTTTGGGAGCGCCCCCAATACTTGATGGAGCGGTTGCCCCAAACCTTGCTCGCACCCGACTTGCAGATGACCCGCATTGATATCGCCCAACGGGCATGGAAGCGCGATCCTCAAGCGTTTATGGAGAAATTCGTCCCGATGTTTTTGGGTGGATTGAACCGCAACAGTGTACCGTCAGCGAAAGCTTCAACGAGAGAACCATCTGCTTAGAAACACGAATTCAATCAAGTTAGCCCTTTCGTCCAGCTTATCCCTGTAGGGGCATAGCCATACTACAGGTTGTTGCCCTTACAGGTGGTGACGTCTACAGGTGCTTTAATTCACGATTCTGAGTTGATGCAATCAAGGTTGTGATCCGATCTAGCGGTTTCCTCTAGAGCGGTTCAACACAAAGCACTACAGCAACCGAGGGTTCTAAACCAGGCTTGCAGTCTTAAACAGCAATGCAGTTGGTAAGGACGCTCGGTTGTGTTATCACGGTCTTGTGAATACATGTCTGGAATTATCAAATTGCCCTCCGGGTGTTAAGCAGAGTAATACGTAGGCTGCTGTCTGTGGTCAATGTGATCGCTCAAACTCTCGATCGACAGCAGTTAAGATATGTATGTAAGCAAAACAAGCCCATCTCTTTTTAAGGCACCTATGTCTGTCAAACTGGCTTCAGCGTCGCATTCGTCCATCCCTGCTGCACAGGACGCTGTCGCGCTGAGGCATGTGTTTGAGCAGGTTAACGCTGGCAGTTGCCCCAGAACGTTTAATTTTCACATGCACACGGTAAACTCTGATGGACAGTTGCAGCCAGAGCTACTGGTGCAGCAGGCACTCGCCATTGGGCTACAAGGGTTTGCCATCACTGACCATCATTCGGTTAATGGTTATCGCCTTGTGCAGCGTTGGCTCGATGAACAGCCGTTAGAGCAAGTGGGCGATCGTGCCTTGCCTCAACTTTGGGTTGGTGTAGAAATTACATCCCAACTGCTGGACATAGAGGTACATATCCTCGGCTATGCGTTTAACCCAGAAAGCCCTTCTATACAGCTTTACCTACAGCGCCATGCACCGATGGGAGACGACGCAAAGGCAGAGCAAGTGATTAGCGCTATCCATCAAGCGGGAGGGCTAGCGGTACTGGCACACCCAGCACGCTACAAGCGATCGCCCGAAATTTTAATCCCCGAAGTGGCTCGTTTTGGCATTGATGGCGTTGAGACGTACTATGCCTACAACAACCCTCAACCTTGGCAGCCTAGCCCTGAGCAAACCAGACAAGTCCACAGGCTAAGTAAGACCTTCAATTTACTTAATACCTGTGGCACAGATACCCACGGGTTAAACCTTCTACAAAGGCTTTAGGTTGGCGTTTGGTCGGGACAGAAGCTTCCATAAAACTGCGACTAATGAAGACTTATTTTTTGTAAAGGGCAACAAACTGTTCCTTAAGTTGTTTGAGCTTTGGCAGGTCATGAATCACGACATAGGGATAGTTTGGATTGCGATCGATAAAGTTCTGATGGTCTGCTTCAGCCGCATAAAAACCGTTCAATGGCGCTAGCTGAGTGGCGATCGACTTGCGGAAGGTGCCTGCCTGGTTTAGCTGATCGATGTATGCCTGCGCGACTTGCTTCTGTTCATCATTCTCATAAAAGATGGCTGAACGGTATTGTTTTCCAGCATCGGGACCCTGCCGATTGACCTGTGTTGGGTCATGCGCTACCGCAAAGTAGACTTTGAGAAGCTGTCCGTAGGAAATCTTGGCGGGATCGTACGTAACTCTTACAGACTCGGCATGACCCGTTTGCCCAAAGCTGACCAGCCCATAATTTGCTGTCTCTGCACTGCCACCCGCATATCCGGAGACAACATCTGAAACACCATTGAGATGTTCAAACACTGCCTCTACGCCCCAGAAGCAGCCGCCTGCCAAAACCGCAGTCTGCATTCCCTTTGCCTGGGACGCTGGCATATTAACTGCCGGATCAGGAAACGTTCCTTGCACAAGAGATTGTGGCGTTTCAGCACTCGATCGAGACAACCTAAGATAGAAGGCACCGCCAATCAAGGCAAGCACGACCAGAGACAGAATAGACAACCTGCGTATGGAACGGGAAAGAAGCGTTGTAGGCATTGACATGGGTGGTGCTGTCCTTTAACGAAGTTGTACTTAAAAGGGTAGAGACGGAAACAGCGACGCAAACCAGAGCTGAACTTGCACATTCCAACCGAGCAAAATAACACAGTTACTACAATCATCACACTACCGACCCGTTGCAAGGCGGCACTATGGCGATGAAGTGCGGCGATGAAGTGCGGACAAGCCTCTAGCCAATACTTGTCCACCATACGCGATCGCAAGCAGAGGCAACGCCGCATCCATTCCGTAGGCAACCAGTAGACTCAACGCATTAATGACATTATGATGCACGCACTTTTGGCGTTTTGGAGGAACCGTGATCAGTTCACCACAGCATTACAGCTAGCACTGAAGCCTCTCTGAAGCCCAACAGGAAGTTATCTATGTGTACCGCCAAGGCTCTCAGCCTACGCTTAGTACGTTCTCAGGTTGCCACATCGGCGTTTGCTTACTGATTTGGTGGCGGAAACGAGTCTGGTGATCGTCTGCCTGCTTCATCGAACGTTGGCAGCAGCAGGCTTCTCAATACCCCTTCGATTCTGTCACGCTTAGTCTGTTCAGCATTTCTAGCTTGTCCAAGGGCAGTGTTGATTTGCCCAAAAACCGAATTGAGTAAATCTGGTACACCGATCGGGTTGACTGGAATAGGAAAGTAAAACGGTTGCGCTTGCCCCGCTGCTTGATCGTTGACATTAGAGCGGTCTCGTCTTGTCGTTTCGACATAGTCTCGAAAAGCGACGGCATAGTTGATCGCAGTTTCTAGCTGTTGCTTGAATTCGACGGCTGCCAGTTCGGTACGGGCTTGATTTGCCAGCATGACTTGCACAACAACAGCATTGATCGAGGACGCTGCCTGGTTGTAAAGCTGCCTGCCCCTTCTGTACTTGTTCCAATCGCTTTCACTGAGGCGATCGCTCCCACTACTGGGTTGAAATTCTTGCTTGAACGTGGCAACCGCACCTTCAACGCCATAACGTGCTTGCACAAAGGGTGCCAGCGGATCGGGGTTAAGTATGGCACCATTTTTACCGCAGCTTGCTACTAAGACTGCACAAACAAGACCAGCCAAGCCACTTTTCACACGCGAGGCAAGCTGGATTTTGCGGTTTTTACTAGCACGATCGCTCATGTCTTTTGCCTGAAAAATTTTGATGCCTGAGAAAGGCTGCGATCGCAGACCATTGCCATGAGACCAACTCCGGCTCTTTCACGCCGACAAAGTCAAGTTACTCAGATTTAAACGCTCTCTTTGCTTGCGTATACCGAAAGCGCATAACCAAACCAAGCGTGATCTGCTTCATAACCCAGTAGAAGACGGTGAGAATAATGAACGTGATCACAATAACCAGCAAGGGACGCTTTGCCGTCAATTCATTAAGTGCAACCAACAGAACATTGCCAGGGTCAGTCACAAGATCCCAACTGTTAAAGCGTGGAAACCTGCCCAGGTAAATGCCGATCGCACAAAGTCCATGCATCACCAATTCTGACCACATAACAAAGCGTTGTGCGCCCTGTCGCTTTAAGTAACGTCCCTGGTTAATTAGTGCGATGACGTATGCTTCAAACCCACTCACGATCGCCATGATGTGTAGTGGAATAAAGACCAGAGCAATAATCCAAGTGGCGTAGCCTGCACGAGTGCCACGAATTAAATGAATGATATCAGTGAGCAAGTAAGGCGCGTTGGGCAAAAAGGCAATAAAGACGACCCAAACCAACCACCACAAAAAGGAGCGCTCATTTGTCTTCCGCCGAAAGAGCCAGAAGCTTAAGACCAACGGAATGAAGGCTAAAAAGAGATTCCATAGAATCCAGCCGCTGTAAATACCAGAGAAAGCTTCGATCGCCTCTAAAATTTTTGCTTTCATGTCGATGCTTGACCTTAGTCGTCTTATCCCTTCACAGCTTAATTTTAGTTTAACGGCATCCTTTACCCAAGTTAAGCGGCTGGACTGCAACCACCAGACCCACGGTAAACAGGTAAATGGATGCCGTAATGACACGCATTTACCTGTTTATGTCATGACCAAATCATGACAATGCCATCCTGCACTAGGGGCAAAGCGTCAGGTTGCTGCTACCACCTGGAAAACCGTTAGAAACCCAGCCAGCAGCAGGACTTGCAATCTGTATCCAGTTGCGACCATCGGCACCGAGTCGGGCGGTTGCTGGATTGGTCGTCAGGGTAACACGCGCCAGATTAGCCACACCACCGACGTAAGCAGCAGTTGGAGACGGTTCTTTACGGATGCTTAGACCAAGTGGTTGCAGAACACGACGGCAGGTGTTTCCGGTTGGTGGTGTCGTGCCAGTGCAGGGCTTCAGATTCGCTGTTTGGACATAGCCACTTACAGGGCTGCTGATGCCGATAAAGCCGCCGCTGCCAGTATCGGCAAGCGTGACTCTAGTGTCAGGATTGAGGGTACTCACTATTGAGCCGGTAGTGGATGCCTGTTTGTAAACCGAAACCTTTTTATTGACGGCGCGGCACTGACCGATGATTGAACCTTGAGCGAGTTGAGCGGGTTGAGCTGCTTCTGTTTCGGCAACGGCAGGGAGGCTGAGACCCGCTGTGGCGATCGCCACAGCCAAAACGCCAGCCGAAACTTGGAGACGATTGTTTTTTTGCATGATTTCCATTGATGGCACTCCTCTTTGAAGTTCAAAGCACAATTAGAGACAAAGTACAGGGTTTAAATGTTCATAACGAAATTCCTGCACTGAATCTTACACGCAAAGGCTAGCTCCATTGCTAAAAAACGTGAGAGTGTAACGATTAGAAGCAAACGGGGCAGCGTAAAGCGGTCAGCAGCAACGTGAGCTTTAGGGCTAGGCTAAAAGCTAGAAGCTAGCAGTCGATCTAGAGCAGCGTTCACAAACTAAAGAGGATTGTTAAATCCAGCGCTCAACTATGTTGAAAGGTCGCTTTTTTCGCTTTTTTCACCATCTCACTCCAGCCACAGTGCGCGAAATCATCGATCGAGTGGGGCAGCGACGGTTGCCTGGTCTCGCTTCTGAAATGGCATACAATGCCATGTTGGCTCTGTTTCCAGGCATTCTGGCAATACTAACCGCGATTAGCTTGTTTGGCGGTTCTGAAGAGAGCCTTAACGACTTAACTGAGCAGGTGAGCCAGGTTGCACCTGAGGAAGCACTCATGCTCATTCAAAACTTTATTGGTGAGATTGGCTATCAACGCAATCAAGGTCTGTTTTCAGTAAGCTTTTTAATCTCGCTCTGGGCAGCTTCTAGCGTCCTCGGTTCCGCAATGGTTGCACTTGACCAGATTTATCAAGTGCCCCCGCAGCAAATGCGACCCTTTTGGAAGACAAAGCTGGTTTCCCTAGCACTTACGATCGGCACTATTCAGCTAGTGATTATTGCCTCGGTGCTAGTCTTTATTAGCGATTTTATTGTGCAGGTAGTGGCATATCGCAGTGGTGCTATGGAGCCAGGAGTCTTTGCCCTCTGGCGGCTCTTTACCTGGCCTCTAGCGTTGATCATTATTGCTCTAGCAAGTGCTTTTATCTATCGCTTTGGACCGAGCCGCTGGACAGTCGGCACCCCCATTCTGCCAGGTGCCATACTCGCAGCAATCTTTTGGGCAGTCCTTTCAGGCTTGTTTCGCTTTTATGTCGCTCACTTTGGCAGCTACAATCGGGCATACGGGGTAATCGGGGCAGTCATTGTGCTCCTACTATGGCTTTACCTCAGCTCACTGGTGATGCTCATTGGTGCCCAGTTGAATGTCACTGTCGGCGCAGCAATGCAACGGCGCTCTAGACACAAGTTCTAAAACAATGACCCTACAACGATCCCCAAGCTGCTCATGCTAATGAGGGTGCGCCAATACCTGGGCTGCTGCCTGCTCTGTCTTTGCCTGCTGGTGCTACCTGGATGTCAGCTTGCAGCAGCGACACCGCCTGCTGTCACGCAGTTAACGCTGTGGCAGGGGGTCAACCCACCGCCAAATCGCGCTGTGCTGCAACGTCTGGTAGACCAGTTCAATCAGGAACATTCCACAATTCATGTAGAGTCGCAGTATGTCGGACAGAGCGATCAGCAGTTGCCTAAGATTCTGGCAGCGATCGTTGGTAAGTCAGTACCCGATTTGCTGTGGTACTCTCCCCTGCTGACAGGGCGCTTAGTCGAACTCGACGCGCTGTACCCGTTAGAGGACTGGCTCAACGCTTCACCGTTACGATCGCAGCTTGATCCCGCGCTGTTCGACAGTATGGTGCTAGAAAACCATCTCTGGTCGATTCCCTTTGGTACAAACAATGTGGGCATCTTTTACCGTCCCAACCTTTTTCAGGCAGCAGGCATCACCGCACTGCCAAAAACCTGGACAGAGCTGCGTCAGGTTGCCCACCAACTCACCCGCGATACTGATGGTGATGGACGCACTGACCAACATGGACTGCTGCTGCCATTGGGTAAAGGCGAGTGGACAGTGTTCATGTGGCTACCGTTTTTGTGGAGCGGGGGTGGAGAGTTGACGGGTGGGGATCAGGGGGCGAACGAGGGGACGCTTCACGCGATCGATTTACCCCATACAACGCCTCAGCTAACGAGTCCTGGCGCGATCGCAGCGTTGCAATACTGGCGCGACTTGCTTGATGATGAGTCTGCCATACTATCAGCACCAGAGCGAGGCTATGAGCTAGACGGCTTTTTAGCAGGTAAGGTCGCCATGCAACTATCGGGTCCATGGACGCTGGGTCAGTTGCAAGCAACAGGTGTAGATTTTGGAGTGCTGCCGATTCCAATGCAGGTAACGCAGGCAACAGCAATCGGAGGCGAAAATCTCTTTTTGCTCAAAACGACACCAGAGCGTGAGCAAGCAGCACGAGTTTTTGCAGAATATGTCTTAAGTGAATCGTTTCAAACGCAGTGGGCGATCGGTACGGGCTACTTGCCGACAAATCTACGATCGCGACACAGCAATACTTATGAGGCGTATAAGGCACAACAGCCTGCCGTTGATGTGTTTTTGTCGCAAACAGCGTATGGGCGATCACGCCCGATAGCCCCTGGCTACAACCGTCTTTCTGAAGCACTGGGACGGGCGATCGAAGCCACCCTCTTAGGGCGCAGCACTCCGTTGCAAGCACTCACTGCGGCTCAAAAACGGCTAGATCTATTCCAATCCAATCGTTATCAGTAACGGTCAGGTGCCTGTAACTTTGCTATTCCCGTATGTAGCAGGCAAATGACAACGACATGAATAATTGCTATTGCCCTGGTACAGACGCTCTAGCCTAAATCTTTCGCGATTGCTTTTTCTCTCAACGGGCTTTGTAATAACCGTCGAGACAGCCAGTGCAATTGCAGCAAGAGCAAGCTTCCCGCTGCTAGTAGCAAAATACCCACGATTGGTAGGTACGACTTTGTGTGCCACCAAACCCGCTTTAACACTGAAACAGTTGTCAGCAGGAGACTCGAAAGACCACGAGCGTTAAGCTGCTTCGCACGCTGGAGCCTTAACTCAAGCGGTACGACGCTCCCTCTACCTGCGATCGCCATGCTATCTACTCCTACAAATGCCATAACAGGTTTACTCGCTCTCAAAGTACGTTTTTTAGAATACTACGGCAAGCCAATAGACTTACAGTATATTTTGCGCCAGTATGGCATAGCTGAGGAAGGAAGACAAGGAGCAAGAAAAAATTATGTTCAGCGTCTTGTGTCACCCAAGTAGTTTCTAAAAGCAAAGCCTCCTACATTCGGGCTGTAAGAGGCTTTGCAAAAACCACAGGCACAGGCTCGATCGCAGTAGTGTTACTGCTACAGAGCATGAATGACAAAAAGATCTAATGAGATGGCGATGGTGTGATCGGTTCTAATGTTTTTTGGGGAAAGCTTGGCTCATCAAATTGCTTAACAGTCACTTCTCCGTTAGGGGAAACAAAGCAAATCGCCTTTGTCCCCAGTGTTTGGGCTTCACGTTGCGGCGATAGCAGCATTGGCTTTTGCCTCTCAGCGTAGTAGTTATCGACTTCTCTAGTTTCCTGTATCCCGCACAGCGCCTACAACCGTGGGGGTACGGTTATAGCAGTGAAGCTCACATCAAGCGTTACGAGTTTGTAGAACGCGAGTTGCGTTTATCCTGATTGTTTTTAGGTCTTTTAACTGACATTGCTGTCTTTTTTAGGATTAACTGCGCTACTTTGATGACTCTGCTTTAGGATTAGCTGAGTATCTGTTGCTTAAGAGCGTCTTTAAAATGACACCTTCTCCTGATCCAGGTTCTGATCGCAAGCGCCTTGGTGCCGATGAGTTGATTGCCGTCTTCGTTGCGCTTACTAGCATCGGAGGCATTTTCTTTTGGTCAATCAGCCAAAAAGATGGCGGTATGAACGTGCCTTTCTTCCAGGAGCCGACGGCATCCAGTCCACCAGTCGCTACGCCATCCGCACCAGCTACTACAGACGCGACACCACCGATTAATGGATCAGTTGACCAACCTGTTACAGTTGCGCCTTCGCTGATCGATCCATCAGCAAGTCGCACTACACCAGCACCGCAATCAACACCCTTCGTTGCGGTTGTGCCTCAAGCACCTGCAACACCATCACCAGCGCCATCTGCTGCTCCGACCACACCTGTTGCCCAACCGAAGCAATTTACAGATGTACCAGCAAACTTTTGGGCAGGTGCGCCGATCGCCGCTTTGAGTGCCAAAGGCATTTTAGATGGGTTTCCAGATGGCACCTTTCGACCCAATAAACCGATCACTCGAGCAGAATTTGCTGAGATCGTTCGACGGGCTTTTAACAAATCAGCCAGTCGTGAAGCCTTGAAGTTCAATGATTTAAAGCCAGACTATTGGGCAGTCCCGGCAATTAATCAAGCAACGCAGACCCAGTTTATGAGTGGCTTTCCCAACGGTAGCTTTCAGCCCAATCGCCAGATTCCCAGGTTGCAAGTGCTATTGGCGCTAGCAACAGGCTTGAATTTACAACCCAAGCAACCAGCGGCACAGGTGCTGAATCAGTATCAAGATGCAGCAGAAATCCCAGCCTATGCGGCTGACAAAACTGCGGCGGCGATCGAGGCAGGACTAGTGCTAGATGAGGACAACACCAAGCGCTTAAGCCCTGATAAGCTGGCTACCAGAGCCGAGGTGGCAACATTAGTTCATAAGGCGTTGGGACAATAGAATGCGACAAGCCCGGCTTGTAAGGTGAGGCGTTGGAATATTAAGTAGCGGGTCTTTCCCACCTGGGTAAAGACTGTTATACGCGTTTGACGAATGACTGCTAACGACTGGCTTCTAGTGATCCAGTGCTAGTGGCAGAACGCGGCTGCAAACTTGTTTGGCATCGGTAATGCTTATGCCGCTTTACGGTAACTTTACTTCAGCAAGCTCTTGCATGAAAATACCGCTACTTTGTCATAGCTAATACAGTTTTGAATCCTGAGCCTCCAGAAGATGAGCGTAGCATTAGCACTCAGACGCAAACTTCATGAAAAATCGCCTGCAAGCTGCTGTTCTGCTCAGTATTGTTACGCTTTTAGGTTTAATTACCTCTAAAGCCGACGCTGCCCTGTTGATTGGCAATACCGAGGACAACAATATTGTTGTTTTTGATGAAAGCACAGGCACGTTTCAAGGTAACTTTACAACACCTGGACTAGGTGGCTTACAAGCACCGGATGCTCTGATGATCGGACCCGATGGCAACCTTTATGTCAGCAGCGGCGGCAACAGTGGACTCAATTTGTTTGACCCTGCTTACCCTCAAGACTCAGCCGTTCTGCGTTACAGCCTTACAGGCGAATTTCTGGGTATAGCCGCTTCTGGCGGTGGTTTGACTCGCCCGTATGGTAACGCCTTTGCACCTGACGGTAGCCTTTTTGTTAGCAGTTTCCGCACTAATCAAATCTTGCGGTACGACGTAACAACAGGTGCTTTTCTAGGCGTTTTTGCCTCTGACAATAATAGCGGGCTGGGTTCAGCCAACGGCTTGAACGGTCCAAACGGGCTTTTATTTGGACCCGATGGTAGCCTTTATGTGACGACGCAGGGTTCAGCGAATAATATCAGTGGCGGTTTAACGTTTCCCTTTGCCAGTCAAGTTTTGCGCTACACCCCAGAGCAAGTGGCAGGTTTAGCCCCTAGCCAAACTCCCAGTGTTTTCATTGATCAGCCAGCAACCCTACCAGAAAGCGAATTCATTAGCCTTTTGGGTCTGGCACTTGCACCTACGGATGACAGTCTCTATATCAGTGATTTTGCGGGTGGTATTCGTCAGTATGATTTGGTAGGCAATTTGCTGAGTGTGCTCTCGACCAATTACACAGGCACGGCTCCCAGCAGCAATTTTATTGGTAGCCTGACGTTTGGCTCAGGTGATAACAGCGATGACCTTTATGCAGTCGGCTTTGATCGGACGAATGCTAACCTCGGCTCTGTACTGGCTTATGCTGGGGCACAAGGTAGTGCAGGAACGTTTTCAGGCGATGTATTTACAAGCAGTAGCTTAATTCGTCCGATCGGTGTCGTCGCTGTAGAAGGCGTACCGGAACCCTCAACGGTAGCTGGACTACTATTGGGTTTGGGTGGATTAGGGCTGGCTCGCTTGCGTCAGCGACGATCGCAGATCAGGCTGTAGTCTATATCAAGCCAGAAGCCAGGAGATTTGCATTCTGACCTCTGGCTTTTTGACAAACCCTTCAAACATCTATGCAGTAGCGACTTTACCTTTTGGTCGTTGAATGATGGTTTCGGCTACTCTGCGTCGATCTTCTGGGTTGATGCCTACAAGACGCACGTAATCTGTTGGACGTTCGCCCAGACAAGCCTCTAGAGCCGCGATCGCCTCAGACGCTTGACCCTGGAAAGAACCATAAGAATTCCAGGAGTTTGTGCGGAAGCGACGTTCATTCACATACTCAATGCCTAGACGAAGCCCCTGTTTCAAAATTTGGTTTACCTGGGTGATCACATCTGGAGTGAGCTTGGTGCTGGAGGGCTGACCACCATAACTCGAGGATGAGGGCTGATGATTGTTCTGTCCGTTGCCACTGCCAGCAGCATTGCCAGTGGTATTGCCAGAGTCGTACTTTTGATAATACTGAGCATTAGCGGCAGGTGCTTCTTCCTTTGCAGGTGCTTGGTCAGCCGTGTTGCCTAGCTTGCGGTTGAAGTACAACGCTTTGTTATATTGCTCTGCCAAGCCCATTTCCTGCACACGTCGCTGCTCTCCAACGATTTGATTGCCCACTTCTAAAAGGTGCGGCAGGCTAAAATCTGGTTTACGGAAGATGGGTGCTGACTGTTCACTATTGACCACTCGTAGAGAGATGCGCTCGATTCCAACTTCGTCAATCAAGGCTTTGACCTGCTCGTCGTAGAGGCGCGATCGTATCGCTCCATAAAAGTCGATCGATTGGTTAGGAAAGGTATCCACCAGTGTCTCAACGGCTCCACGCTGCACGCCGTCTGCCTCAAAGATGCCACTAATGATGCCAATGCGATCGATGCGATCGGGTTCCCAGAAAAACTTGTCCATCCGCCCATCGCGGATCAACGGCGCGTAAAGCGTGGAAAAATCATTTCCCGTCACAATGATTGGCACACGTCGATTGGGTTCTAGTTCGTAGCTACCTGGAAGCTGCACATTTGTAGGATTATCAGCAATGTTCATCAATGTACCGTTCACGTTCTGAGTGTTAACGGTGTATTGAGTGTATTGGTCTACTCGACCGGCACCGGCGTCGATGTCATTGATTAGCAACACTGCCATCTTGCCACGCACCTTTACCAGTTCAGCCGCTTCTCGATACCGCAGGCGCACCAACCGTCCGGGATCACCTGCATCTGGACTTTCCAGCTCTCCAGCAGACATATAAACAACATTGATACCCATCCGCTCGAACGCTAATTCGCACTGAAAAGACTTGCCCTCGCCCTTACGTCCGTGGATCCCTAGAATCAGCGGCACTTTGACGCTAGGAATGTCGAGATAATTCTTAGTAATGTGAATCGAAAGCTTGTCGAGAAAGCGAGGTGAAATGTAATAACTCATAGGTCTTGGCTGTTAGCAGAGAGTAGTGAGGAGTTAGAGAAAATTGAAAGCTTTCCAAGCAGACCACTTTTGCACAAGACAGGCAAGTTCGGCATAGCCAGCAGCATCAGGATGAGCACCATCACCCGCCTCTACTTCTTGCATCCATGTAGCTGATTGGCTCAGAGACGTGAAGATATGCAGATAAGGTACGTTAAGCGTTTCACACAAATGAGCAAAGTGTACTGACAATTCGTTAATGCGTACGTTTTGCGCCTTGTCAGCGATCGCCGCAGGACCCACCATCAAAATTGGATAGGTTTGTTGAGCCACACTCAAAATCTGTCGAGCATTTGCCAACGATTGCACCAAAGTGACACGCGTACTGCCATTTTCCAACGTAGTATCGTTAACTCCAAAGGAAAAGACTACACGGTGATGGCAACCTGGAGGGAGCCGACGATCACAGTCTTGCTGCCAGCGAGCCAAAAGCTCAGTGGTGGTTTCGCGCCGAATACCCAGGTTGTAATAGGTGATGCGATCGCCGCGTTGGGAAAGAGCTTGGCACAGCCTACCCGTCCAACCGAGATGCGTGCGATCGCCTGTGCCATTGACAAATGACTCACCGACAAAGCAGATTCGGACATCTCGGTTAGGTTCTTCAATGATCATTACAACGTTAAAAGCGGGATAAAGCAGGCATTGCCCACCCTACCCCGCTTCGAGTCACATGAGTGATCAACAAGCCGCCGTTAGCGTGGCTTCTGAACGATAAAGCTCATCACCTGGCATTGCTTGATGTTGTCAAATGCAACCACACGAATGTAGCTATTGGGGTACTCGGACTTGCATTGCTGTACTTCATTCAGCACTTCTTGGGGAGAGCGTGCGCCAAACATGGGCAGCTTCCACAATGTCCAGTAGTGGGCTTCAGCGCTAGGGTCATTCGTGAACTCGACGCCAGGGAAAAAGCCCTGATCCAGCGTGTACTGGATTTGGCGAGAGATTTGAGCGTTGTCCATCAACGGCAGGTAGGAAAACGTCTCATAGCGACGCTCAAACGGTAGGGTCTTCATAGGTTTCTTGATTGGGTAATAGTTGCTAGTTGTCAATGGCTAGTGATTAGCTTGAGACGATGCGTCTACTGCTAACAGCTAACCAGGTTCATCCCGTTTCTTCAGAATTTGGCTCTTGCTCTGGATGGGCGCTAGGAACCGATAGATCCAATTGCGTCATCCGCTCTAGTTGCTGCCGACGCTGAGCCATGTTTGCTTGCTGTGTGCTTGTGCGAAGCATTTCAGGCAAGACATCGGCAATCTCTTCTGCCAGATGCTCCCTGACAGTAAGGATGCGAAACGCAAGATCTTGACGCTCTTGAAACAGAGCCTTTAGATATGCCTCACCATCCTGAATCTTTTCTCTTGAGGAGAAGTTTTGCAACCAGAAAGCACAAGGCGGATCAGTTTCACTAAGTTGAGCAATCACTGTTCGCACAGCCTGATACGTCAAGTAGCTAATGAGCGTCTTGGCAGTATCTTTAGCAATTTGCTTTAGATCCATAGCAAACAAGATGAGTTGGGAAGGATGAAGTTAAGACTATCAATTCGTCTTTTATCCTTCATCCTTCATCCGTGACGATTAAATGGTATCCATTGCGTCAAACTCAAACTTGATTTCCTTCCACAGTTCACAAGCGGCAGCCAGATCAGGCGACCACTTCGCTGCGGCACGGATGATGTCGCCACCTTCACGCATTAAGTCGCGACCTTCATTCCGAGCTTGAACGCAGGCTTCTAGAGCCACACGGTTAGCGGTTGCACCTGGAGCATTACCCCAAGGATGACCCAGTGTACCGCCACCAAATTGCAGTACGGAGTCATCGCCAAAGATTTCTACCAGCGCAGGCATGTGCCATACGTGGATACCACCGGAGGCGACTGCCATTACACCAGGCAAGGATGCCCAGTCTTGAGTGAAGTAGATACCGCGAGAGCGGTCTTTCTCGATGTAGTTTTCACGCAGTAGATCGATGAAACCGAGGGTAATCGCTTTGTCACCTTCAAGCTTACCAACGACTGTACCGGTATGAATATGGTCGCCACCAGACATCCGCAGCGCTTTAGCTAGCACGCGGAAGTGGATACCGTGGTTCTTTTGACGATCCATCACGGCGTGCATAGCGCGGTGAATGTGAAGCAAGATACCATTGTCACGGCACCAGTGAGCCAGGGTGGTGTTGGCTGTGAAGCCTGCGGTCAGGTAGTCATGCATGATGATGGGCATGTTGAGTTCTTTAGCATACTCAGCACGCTTCAGCATTTCTTCGCAGGTAGGAGCGGTCACATTCAGATAGTGACCCTTGACTTCACCTGTTTCAGCCTGAGCTTTGTAGATGGCTTCTGCTACGAAGGAGAAGCGATCGCGCCACCGCTGGAATGGAGCAGAGTTGATGTTTTCATCATCTTTGGTGAAGTCCAAACCACCGCGCAAGCACTCATACACTGCACGACCGTAGTTTTTAGCAGACAAACCAAGCTTTGGCTTGATGGTGCAGCCCAGTAGAGGACGACCATACTTGTTCAACTTGTCGCGCTCCACCTGAATACCGTGGGGAGGACCCTGAAAGGTTTTCAGATAGGCAACGGGAATCCGCAAGTCTTCTAAACGAAGCGCTTTCAGCGCTTTGAAACCAAAGACGTTGCCGACGATCGAGGTAAACAGGTTGGTGACAGACCCTTCTTCAAACAAGTCCAAGGGGTAGGCAATAAAAGCGATGAACTGGTTGTCTTCACCAGGAACGGGTTCGATGTCGTAGCAGCGACCTTTGTAGCGATCAAGGTCTGTGAGCAAGTCAGTCCAAACAGTCGTCCACGTACCAGTAGATGATTCTGCTGCTACTGCTGCTGCGGCTTCCTCAAAGGGAACACCGGGCTGAGGCGTCACACGAAACGCTGCCAGAATATCCGTATCTTTCGGTGTGTAGTCTGGAGTGTAGTACGTTAACTTGTACTCTTTTACCCCAGCATCATACCCAGACTTCGCCTGGGTTCTTGTTTGCGCGTAAGACATTGAAATCTCCCTTCCTGTGTAACTCTACAAAATTTCTTCGATCGCCGTAACGAGAAGCAAGACAAGGGCTTGCCTGCATCCGCCCGAAACTCAGCAAACACCTTATAGCAATAGGGAATTCGTTGAAATCGTAATCTTTGTGCTCCGGCGACCTGGGTGCAATGAACGAATTGCTCACCCGTTCCGTCAGATTGCTCTCATAGTATCAGCTAATGGGGAGCCAACAATAAGCCGAGCTTCAAACATTCTGTATCGTTTGATAACAACAGATTATGAATTGAATCTGAGGGTAACGTTGTGTTGAAAAGTAGTCAAAGGTGGCAATTTTGGTATCCGTCGTCGCTGCCTATACAATCGCGAAACCGAGACGAAAGCGGCTCCACAGACTTTTCAAGCAAGCAATCTAATCCTTACTGCAAGCGCCTTAGCAAGTGTCGAGCGGTGACTTAAAGGGTTGGAACACTGCCTCAAGCTGTTAGTTCGCTTGTTACATTTCGCAACAGTTGCTTCACATTTCTAAGTAACTGTTGATTCATGCAAAGGTGCAAAAGTCAGGTTATCAAGAGCAACGTTCTATGTGCCAGCTTGAAGCGCGATCGGAGGCTTTCTACTTCTCCTTATAATGGAGCTAATTTCTCGTTTCAGATGTAACCGCTTGAAGTGAAGGCGAACAAAGGGCATAGATGGCAGTGACAAAAGCCCTTAAACGCTTTGCTGAAGCTAGCTTAAGGTTGCCTTTGAGCCGTACAGAAAACCAAGCTTTTTTGCAGAAAGGTAACACAAACTCAAAATGACATCCGTTTCCCCATCGATCGCCCCCCTAAGTTGGTCTGAGCTAGAAGCCCTGACGACTTTTCAAATCGATCCTGTCAATGGCGCTACTAACGCTCAAGCGCGTTTACGTCTCTTTGGTCAAACTGAAGCCGACGTGCGGGTCACGCTCTACCGTGACAACCATGCCTGGTGCCCCTACTGCCAAAAAGTTTGGCTATGGTTGGAAGAAAAGCAAATTCCTTACCGCATCGAAAAAGTAACGATGTTTTGTTATGGGGAAAAAGAAAGCTGGTACAAACGCAAAGTGCCATCAGGTATGCTGCCTGCTCTGGCGCTAGACGATCGCCTCATTACTGAAAGCGATGACATCCTGCTTGCGTTGGAGCAAGCCTTTGGTCCATTGGGGCTGGGCATGAAGCATCCTACAGTGTTGCCTTTACGCTACCTAGAACGGCTGTTGTTTCGCTCCTGGTGCGCTTGGCTCTGCTATCCATCGAATTCGATGCGGCAAGAACAGGGAAACCGCGAGCAATTTACAAGCGTTGTTGCCAAAGTTGAAGCGGCGCTGGCTGCTACGCCGGGTCCTTATTTCCTGGACGAGTTTGGCACAGTTGACGTTATCTTTACGCCTTACGTTGAGCGGATGAATGCCAGTCTTTACTATTACAAAGGCTATTCTCTACGTGAGTCCAACCCAAAACTGTCAGACTGGTTTGCAGCGATGGAAAGCCGATCGACCTACCGGGGCACTCAGAGCGATTTCCATACTCATGTGCATGATTTGCCGCCCCAAATGGGAGGCTGCTGGGAAAACAGTGAACCACAAACGCAAATTAACAAGGCGAGAGTCGATAGTGGTCCCTGGGATGGGCTGCCCGATGTGATGTATCCAGAGCCAGAAACCGCCCGTGCTGAAGCACTTCACCGGGTGATCAAGCATCGCGCCAATTTGGTTCGCGTCAACCCTGCTGACGACAGGCTGATGGATGAAGCCTTGCGCTGTGCTCTGACAAACCTGATGACAAACCAGCTTTGTTCACCGCCAGCCGGGTCTGATATCGCTTTACGCTACTTGCGTGATCGCATTAATGTGCCGCGCGATATGTCGATTTATGCCGCCAAACGGTTGAGGGCATCGTTGGAAGCAACGGCTGCATTAGCTGGCGATCGACAAGGTCCACTCATTCCGGTTAAGCATCGGCGAGACCAGAATCCTGCCGACTTTGCGACACGGTAACGTGCTGCAAAACAAGCCGCTTCTGCCTCCGGCTATGGTCGCTTGCTCAGTTTTAAGCAGATAAAGCAGTTAGATATGTTCTTTGTCAGAAGCGGTCTTTTGGCTTCTGAACGGTAAGAAAACCAGAGCCGTGAAGCGCCACAGCGTTAGCGAAGCCGCTCCTGTAGAGCATCATGACCTTGCTTAAACTGAGACGGGATTGACTGCGCTGTTCCAAATTACGTTCACTTACCTGTCTCCACTGCGCCTTGTGGCGCTGCTTGGCAAATGAAGATAAGGAGCAGCGACAGAAGCGCTGCAAAGAAACACCAAACCGAAACAAAGACCTGGTGCAGTAGCCAATGGGAGGCGATCGCCGACAGCAAGATAGTTGCCCCAAACCCCTTAAGAGCATGACTAGAAGCAAGCGCAAACGGGATAAGGATAATGAGCGCATAGACTACGCGTTCGACTTCCTGAGAGAACCAGGGGTCAAACAGCAAGCGGGTGTCGTACTCAATGGCATGATGGACAACCTGCACCGTTAGCCAACTCGGTTGTAAGACCAGTGGCAGGTAAAGCAGTGCCCCATAGGCAAAACCGAGCACACCCAAACTCCAGCTCACTCGCCGCACCAGGGGATTTGCTTCGGCGATCGCCACCGCCCAAGGTGCCCAGAACAACCAGAACCAATAGGCAAAGGCTAAAAAGCCGTAAGCGCCCAAACGCACTTCAGCGGGAGAACGCGCTGCCAGACCCAGCCAAACCAGTCCTTCACAGGCTTGTTGCACCCCAAACGCGAGTGGAATTGCTGCGAGTGCTAGATACCCAGGGTTGTGCTGCAATGCCAACCGTAACGAGTAGACGCCAGCAGGGAGTAGTAGAGCGCTGGCAGCAAAGCTAACTGAGGCAGAGAAACACATCACTTGTACTCAGGTTCAAAACGCAACGCGGCTTGGCTTTCACCGCTTAAATAGTTAGGACTAAACCCTGACGGCTGGCGGCTGAGGAATTTTCTTGATCTGAGCGATCGGTAGCAAGAGGTTAGTCCCAATTCTCCTACAAATTTCTCGGCTGACTGAACAGCCGCTTAAGCCAGGATGATAGCCCGCAACGGCATCGGTCCTGTTTCTGTAGCTTTTACGACAAATCGAGAGCAGTCTCTCCCGTACAAAATAAAGCCTGACTGTTCTTTGAACAGTGTCTCTGGCGGTTGTGATTACCTTACGTCTGACCCTGCGTTCTCACCTTTCGCTGTTCATATCATCGAGGCTTGTGTTCATGAGGAGTGCTCTCAAGAAATTATTTAGGATGAAGTTACCGAAGTGGCTGGGACTTGGGTTCATAGTGGGCGCGATCGCCTTCGCAACCTCTGCGTCTGCTCAACAGGCACTCGAAATCAACCCGAAGCTGACCGCTCAAATGCGAGTCACAAATGCCAGCTTTCCGGGCACCGTTCATCTGCTGCCTGCAACGCTAGAAACAACGCAGTGGGGCTGGTTTAACAATGCTCAGCCGCCCGTATTGTCCATCAAATCTGGAGATACAGTGGTGGTGGAAACCATGATGCACTCTCACAATCAGGTGGTGCCAGGGAAGACGATTGAGGAACTCAAAAAGCTGCGTACCGACTTTCCTGGACGCGGACCGCACACGCTCACTGGTCCCATCTTTGTGGAAAGCGCAGAACCGGGTGACGTGCTGAAGATCCGCATTCTTCGGGTCACACCTCGCTCCTATGCTGCGAACTTCAATATTCCCGGCATGTTTGGTCTCTTTCCCGACCAGTTTCCCGATGGTCAGGTGAAATATCTTTACCTGGATCTGGAGCGCAAAGTGGCACAGTTCAGCAAAGGCATTGAAATTCCGCTCGCGCCGTTTCCAGGGACGTTGGGGGTTGCCCGTGCAGAGCCTGGGCAGTATAGCTCGGTGCCACCCGGCCCCTACGGTGGCAACCTGGATATTCGCGATCTCACCGCTGGCTCAACCCTATACCTACCAGTATTTGTGAAGGGTGGACTCGTCTGGACGGGCGATTCTCACGCTGCCCAAGGGAATGGTGAAATCAATTTGACGGCGTTGGAAACGGCCTTTAAAGAACTGGTGTTGAATATTTCGGTGGTTAAGGGTCAGAAGCTCGATTTTCCTAGAGGGGAGACGGCTAAGGATTGGATCACGATCGGCATCGACGAAGACCTGAACAAAGCCCTCGAAAATGCCAAAACCGAAACGACGAAATTCCTGGCAGACCAGCGCAAAATCTCGATCGAGGACGCGACCAAACTCATGCCCCAGGTGTCTGACTGTCGCATTTCGCAGGTTGTGAATCGTGTGCGTGGCATTCACTGTTTGAACCCCAAAACGGTACAGGCGAAGAAGACGGTGCAGTATCCCACCACCAGCAACGCAGAATACTATGTCGCAGCGGCAAGCGGCAAAGACCTGAACGCCGTGATGAAGAGTGCTTCGATGTCACTGATCGAGTTGCTGCAAGAAAAGGAAAAACTGACGCGTTTGGATGCCTATGGGCTAACCAGTATGCGGATGGACTGCCGCCTGAGCAAGCTGACTGCTGACGAAAAAGGGCTTTCCTGCCTGCTGCCGAAGAGTCTATGGGTTGGGAAGCGAACCGCATGATGGGGATCTGGCGTTTGGTGCTGGCAGTGCTGCTGTGGTGGGGCTGCTGGCAAAGCCCTGCCGCGGCTGTACCGCTTAAAGTTGTTACGACAACCTCAGATCTTGCCAGTCTGGTAACGGTTGTGGGGGGCGATCGCGTCAGCGTCAGCAGCATTGCCTTACCAGCCCAAGATCCACACACGTTTGAACCCCGGCTAACCGATGTGCAACAACTGCGATCGGCGCAACTGGTCGTCAAAGTTGGACTGGATCACGATTTGTGGCTCGATCGCCTGACCCAGGAAAGCGGCAATCCTGCCTTACAGCGGGGCGGGGAGCGCTATGTGGATGTCTCGACAGTTATTCCTCTCCTCGAAGTGCGTTCTGTCAGCCTTGCACCTTCCGATGGACACAACCACGGTGCAGGCAATCCCCACTACTGGCTTGACCCCTTGAATGCTGATGCGATGACTGGCATTATTGCGGCGGCACTGGCGCAAATTGATCCAGAGAGCAGCAAAACCTACGAAGCGAATCGCCTGGCATTTTTAGCCACTCTGGAACAGAAGGTTGCCGAGTGGCAGCGCCAGCTAGCACCCTATCAGGGAGTTCCATTAATCGCCTATCACAACAGTTATCCCTACCTGGCACGTCGCTTTCGGCTCAAAATCATTGATTTCATCGAACCACGACCGGGCATTCCGCCCAGTCCGTCTCATCTCACAAAATTGCTGCGAGAGATGAAGGATGAACACGTCCCAGTGGTGATTCAGGAACTGTATGAGTCCGATCGCGTGCCTCGCCTTTTAAGCAACCGCACAGGCGCAGCGGTAGTGACGCTTGTTTCTTCCGTGGGTGCCATTCCCGAAGTGCCCAATTATCTTTCCCTGTTTGATTACAACGTTCATGCGTTGGCAACAGCGCTAGGGAGAACGAAAGTCTGATGTCTGATGCGCTACAACTGCTCACCATTCCCTTTCTGATTGCCCTGGTACTCACGGGGATTCACACCTATCTGGGCATTCACGTTCTCACGCGCAACATTATCTTTGTGGATTTGGCGCTGGCGCAGATTTCAGCCTTGGGCGCAACCGTTGCGTTCATGCTGGGCTATCTGCCCCAGTCGATCGCCGCTTATAGTTACTCCCTCGTCTTCACCATCATTGGAGCCGTCATTCTCTCCTTCAGCCGCCAGTGGACGGGGCGAGTCTCGCAGGAAACGTTTATTGGCGTGGTGTATGTGGTGTCGGCAGCAGCGGCCTTTTTGTTAGTAGACAAAGCTCCACAGGGCGCAGAACACATCAAGCAAATTCTGGTGGGTAGCCTTCTTACAACGACAGAAGCAGATTTGTTCAAAGTTGTGCTGCTTTACAGTGCGGTTGGCGTGTTTCACTGGTTCGCTCGCAAGCAATTCATCCAGCTTTCCTTTCAGCCAGAACAAGCGGCGCAAACGAATAGACGAATCTGGTTCTGGGATTTTTTGTTCTACGTCTCCTTTGGCGTGGTCGTCACGAGTTCTGTTGCCATTGCTGGCGTGCTGCTCGTGTTCTGCTTTTTAATTATTCCAGCCGCGATCGGCACACTCTACAGCACCTCAATTTTGGTTACGTTGCTCATTGGCTGGACGATGGGAACGCTAGCAAGCACGATCGGTCTGGGTGTCTCCTACGTTTGGGATTTGCCGACAGGCGCAACGATCGTCTGTGTGTTTGGTGCAGCGCTGGCTTTAGCCGCACTATTGAAACCAGTCATTCTTACCTCACCGGAGCAACGCCGAACGGTGATTGCCAAAGCGCTTGCAGGTGTGCGAACGGGTGGTTTTACTGTTCTCTTACTGTCCGGCTGCTGGCTAACCATTAATCCCCACGCGGATCAGCCCTTGCTCAATCTAATGGAAACCTATCAGCCCGCTGTCCGCTCTGTATTTTTATCCGATGAGGAACAGCGCCTGTTAGACCAGGCAATTAACGGAGCAGACCGTTTGCGATCGGAAATCAACCATCTGGACTCGATGGAACAAACGAGCCGCTGGCAAGGGGAAGAAATGACCGGAGATGACCTGCGCCGCGTCACAGGCTATACCCTCACGTTTCAAGAAATGGAAAAAGGAGAACAGTTTGTTCAGCAAACCATGCGCTACAAAGCCCGCGATCGTCAGCGTTGGGTGATTGGTATTCCCCTGGCTCTATTTTCCCTCGGCTGCTTACTGCTGCAAGCATCTGCAAGCGAAGCTTTTCTCCCTAGAAATTAAGTTTTACGGCGTTGCTGGGTAGAAGTATGATTTTCGTGCCTGTGCTGGCAAGCCTAGCGTGAGCGCTAGCATCTTCAAACCGCTCGTCTGTTTGGGAGCCAAGTCGCGGCAGCAACGCACGCGCTGTCCAAGCTGCAAAACCAGATTGCTCAAGGCGACGCATACGAGCGTGCAAAACGATCAGTCCAATGGGATGATGGTAGAGGAGACAAAGCGAGGGATTTAGTATGGCTTGGATGGTACAGGTGCTCGAAATTACAGATGAGCATGGTCATGGTACGGACAAATATCGGAAAGTGGCTAACTCCGATGGAGAAGGTGGAATGCATCCGCTTTGCGAGCACCAGCATGACTCTATCGACGAGGCTGATAAGTGTCCTGAGGCGTTAGCGAAAACGGAAGAAATTACGGGTATCCCAGACGGTGGTAACGCTGATCGTGCAGCACAGCTGGAGACGGAAGCAGAACGAATGCTAGCTGAGGCAGCTCAACTAAAAGTGCAAGATGAAGCGTCAGAGACCTGAAACCGAGAGTAGTGCGATCGCTCCATTACTTTAAGAGCGGTCAAATTGGCAGTTAACCTGTGCTAGGTTGATCAGCGAAGCAGCTTTGAACTTGAGGTAGGGTGATGCAGTTAAGCGAAGTGGGTGGACAGCTTACAGCGCATAAGACAGCCAGTGATGTGATTCACGAGTTGGATGATTTTAACGAGTTTCAGGTTTCGGCACGGGTCGCGTATGAGTTGCGGCAGTCTGCCAGTTTTCTGGCGGAAAACTACTGGTCCTTAATGATCGGTAGACCGGATCAAACCGCTTCTCTGTTGGAGTGGGAAATTACCGTTATCGGTGATGCTACACCAGCGCCTATCAAAGGTGTGGTAGATATTGAGAGCGGGCTGCCAGTGCTGTTGTAAGGCTCATACTTGCAGTCTCTGCCGACCAACACCATTGAGTTGTTGCCACCGAAGGTGCTGTACTAGTGATCTTGGTCTAACCTTGGACTAATTTGAAGCAAAAGTGGGTAGTACAGAAGCGACTTTTTCCGTTTTCAACGCCTGAAATTCTTATTCTGCGCTGCACAGCTCTCCGGGGGCAATGAACCAAAGGTTTTCGGGGTGTTTCAGCAACTAACGTCGACGATAGCATCAGGGGTCTAGACCATAACTCTTGAGCGATCAATGCCAAATTAGGTCACTCAAAAGTAGTGGCATTGCTTTACGCGTAGCGCAGCTCGACCCCTATGCTTTTTTATGACGCTAGTGCTCCCCATAACTATTGCAGCACACTAAGCGCTGACGGCTCCGTCAACTCTCGTTCATACCGCTGCAAAAGCATCGCGAACGACCTCATAACACTCACAGGCAAAGTCTTCCAAGCCAGCCCGATCCACAATTGTGATGCGCCCACGGTAGTAACGCACCCAGCCCGCTTGGCTCAGGACACCCGCCGCCACGGTTATACCCGCACGACGCACACCCAGCATGATACTAATCACCTCATGTGTGAGTGGAAACGTGTCTGCTCCCAAACCATCAGCGGTTAACAAGAGCCAACGTGCCAGGCGCACTTCAGTTGTATGAAACCGATTACACACGCTGTTTTGCGCCGTTTGCGCGAGCATCGCTTGCGTATAGCGGAGCAGCAAGTCGTGCAGCGCTGACCCACGGTTGAATTCAGTCAGCAGTAGTTCCGCAGGCAGCCGCCACGCTTTGCCAGCGATCTGCACCATCGCCTGATGGCTATAACTCGTACCACCGAGCAGCACCGGCAACCCAGCCATCCCTTCTTGCCCAATCAAGCCCACGTCCATCGTGGCACCATCCTTAAATTGGAACACCAAGGAAATGAGCGCTTCTTCAGGGAAGTAAACATAGTCGATGGGACAACCCACTTGGTAGAGGGGTTGCAAGGGTGCCAGCGTCACCAGTGTTAAAGCCGGTTGTAAGCGCTGATAAACGGTATTCGGCAAAGCTGCGAGCAGACGATTGCTTGATTGAGCAGTGGCTTGAAGTGCTGGCATCTATCATCCTTAAAGTGAGTCAAGTTGAGAAAAAACAACTGACGACAACAAGGGAGAGTGCTAAAGCTCGACCTCAGTATCCAACGGTAATTTTTTAGTTCAGCGGTCGTCTGAACCGACCGACCGCCTTCATTACAGGCAGTGTATAGTAACATTCATAACCTTTCTCGCTGTCAGTGTCGGTACGTCACTGCACAAAGGGGTTTAGTAATGAGGCGTGTAAAAACGAGCGCTTTGCTTGAAACCTTTGCAGCAGAGAGCTTCTCAGCCAAGCTATCGAGGAGTTTCTTGGCTCACATTCAAACCACTGCTGACACTTACCAGATCACGGGAACGTGCTGGGACAACAAGCTTTAACTGGCAAATTTGACAAGCTATGAGTGTCCAGCCTGATCACTCAAATGCCGATTCTGTCGTTGGGTTGATCGTATCTCAGATTGCCTTTAGCAAGCTTTAATTGACCAAAAGTTCTATCTACAATCATTAACGCAGCACTGAGTTTCAATCCAATGCGATTAGAGCCTGAAATGCTTGCTGATCTAAACTGAGAAACTGTTCTGGAGTTAGGATAGTTGCACCCTAGTAAGTTGCTAACTGATACGCTAATAGGCGATCGAATGCTCGTAGGTCTAGTAAGCTACGTTAGTCAGTGGCGATCGCTTCACACCATCGCTTAAATTCAGGTGATAAATCTTCAACTAGCCCAATATTCACCGCTCCTCTTCAGCGTTACTTTGTTTTCTCAAGTCGCGGTAAGCAGCTTTAACAAAGGCTGCAAGTGCATTTGCTGTTGCGGGGTCGAGATTTTTGTCTACTAAATAGCGAGAGCTTCGAGGGTATCTAGGACAATCCCACATGTTCTTAGATGATTCATCTGACACTTCCATCTAGCAACTATAAAGCACTAAATAACGAGCTAGGCTTTCCAAAGTATTGACACGTTGGAAAGTAGTGCTGAATCAGGTCATAAATAAGTTTGGAATTAAACCAAGATCTAGGTAAAGTTTCTTTCGCCATAGCCTAATGCTCTTGAAAATCTACTGTTACCAGCAAGTAGAAATAATCAACCCAAACCGAATAATACGTTTACACTAATTTTTGCCAACTAGATGAGCTTTCATTATTTTAGTGATCGGCAATTGCTAAGAGCAGATGCAACCCCAGTATCTTAAACGCAAACGGTAAAGCTGCTTTTGGCGCAGTTTACTTCCTGACTCGTCCCTCTCCACATCCGCATAATACTCAAGCAATCGCTCAAGAACTCAACCGTTGCGCTTTAGATTGGGCAGATAACTCAGACTTTATTGCTTGGAAGGAAGATGGAATTCAGCAACGTGCTGAATCACTACGTCGTCGTGCTTCACAGTATTGGCGATCGACTGAAAATTGTTCCTATTACAGCACGCTTGGTAACGACAAGGAGCTGTATTCCTTTTCACATCGTGATTTAGCTGCAACAATTCATCCACCACATAAGCAACCGCGAGGGAGTGAGTTGAGTGCCAAGCAGAAGGACAGAATCGGGCTTTGAGCCAATCGCGAGTAGTGTATGAATATGCGTTTGCTGGAGTCAAGCATTACAACGCCGTCAGTAAGGTTTAGCGTAACTGTGTTTAAGAGTTTGATGACCACTTGATGCTGACAGTCGCAGGGTTAGGGAACTTTTACTTAGTCACTGCTTAGAAAAGGCTACTCGAAAGCTAGCATCGCCTCATCAATGATGATTTCCCGACAACTCTATTGCTTCTCTTTTAATATTTGTACTGCTTCTCTTTTCTTAATAATCTTTTGTTGTTTGAAACTGCTTGTAGGAAAGGGCTTGGAGTGATCGCTAGCTTGAGCGATTACTGAGCGACACTGAGCTGATTTTAAACACAGTGGTGAAAGTCAGTAGAACCTTGGTGGTGAAACCGATACTGTTGCGTTCAGATTAGATAGCTCCCTATAACTTAAGGCAGGGCAATGAATGTAGATGTATTGGAATCAGATTTATTCTCGCAGAGGATACCACGCACTAACACGACTTTAAAGTCGCAGCAAGACAGTTCGCTAAGCTCAGCAGAGATGGCAGAGCCACACGATGCTATTCAAACCTTGCAAGCAGATGCTGAGTCTGCTCGGCTCAACGCGCTCTACGAGTACCATGTGCTGGATACGCTACCTACACCATCCCTGGATGAGTTGACTGCTCTAGCTGCCGAAATTTGCCAGACACCGATCGCGCTTATTAGCCTGATAGATGCTGAGCGGCAGTGGTTCAAGTCGAGAGTAGGAATAGCGGCTACTGAAACCCCTCGTAGTGTTGCATTCTGTGCCCATGCCATCCAGCAGACAGAGGTTTTTGTTGTTAAGGATGCCTTAGCCGATCAGCGGTTCGCCCATAACCCCTTAGTCACCCAAGACCCCAAAATTCGGTTTTATGCTGGTATGCCCCTGATGACAGCCGAAGGCTTTGGGCTAGGCACACTATGTGTGATTGACTATAAACCCCGCAACCTAAGTCCGAAGCAGCTTAGAGGCTTAGAAACCTTAAGCCGTCAGGTAATGGCGCAATTGGAGCTAGAGCGACATACAACCAACCTCCAGAATACAAAGGTCGAGATCCAACAGCTCAAGCAGCAGTTTATTGAACAAGATTTTTTCAACCAGCAAGAGTTGATTCTACTGAATTTAGGAAATCAGCTCCGTAACTCCCTGGAACTCAATACTATTCTACAAACCGCCGTTAACGAAATTCGCAATTTACTAAAGGTCGATCGCTGTCATTTTTTGTGGTGTATGTCTGATGGTGATCAGCTTACTTCTACAATAACCCATGAAGCGAAAACACCGACGCTGCCAAGTCTGTTAGATGATTTTTCTAATCAATACGGATCATTTTTAACTACAACCATCTCTAATCAGGCGCTGCTGAAAATTGACAATGTTTACGCTAATACACAGCTAACAGCAGAGGCTCAAGCAGAACTGATTCGATTGGGCATTATCTCAGAGCTAGTGCTTCCCCTTAAAACAAATTCAGGACAGTTGGGAGCCATTGTTTGCAGCGACGGACATGGTTCTCGGACATGGACAGACCGTGAAGTGCAATTACTCCAAACGGTCACTGAGCAGCTAGCAGTCGCCCTTGACCAGGCAGAGCTTTTGTCTCGCTCACGAGCGACAGCTCTGGCGGCTCAAACTCAAGCCGAATATTTAGTCAAGGCACTGCAAAAGCTGCAACAGACTCAGGCGCAGTTAATCCAGCACGAGAAGATGTCTAGCTTGGGGCAGCTCGTTGCAGGAGTCGCTCACGAGATTAATAATCCTGTTAATTTTATTAGCGGCAACATTACATATGTTGCCAGCTACGTTCGCGATTTAATGGAACTTTTAAAACTTTATCAAGAATGCTATCCAACACCAGAGAGTAGAATTCAAGCGAAAGCAGATGCGATCGATTTGCAGTTTCTCACTGAAGACTTGCCGAAGTTGCTTGCTTCTATGGAAATGGGATCAGACCGCATTCGTCAAATTGTGCTGTCGTTACGAAACTTTTCGCGACTAGATGAAGCAGATGTAAAACCCGTTAACATCCATGAGGGTATTGGCAACACCCTACTGATTCTGCAAAGCCGAATCAAAGCAACGAGCAAAGGCCGCCCAATTCGGATAGACCGAGAATATGGTGAATTGCCCGTAGTGGAATGCTATGCAGGTCAGATCAATCAAGTCTTTATGAATATTTTGAGTAATGCGATCGACGCTGTAGACGATTGCTCGGACCCTATCATTACGATTCAAACCGATGTAATTCATTGTCCTGATTTCGACGCTTCAAATGAGGAGCAGGTTGCCTGTACACCTCAAGTTGCTATTCGTATCCGAGACAATGGTAGTGGCATCAGCGATAACGTTAAACAAAAACTGTTTGATCCCTTTTTTACAACCAAGCCTGTTGGCAAAGGAACAGGGCTGGGCTTATCCATTAGCTATCAGATTGTAGTTGAAAAACATGGTGGTAGTTTGAGTTGTTCATCCGTCTTGGAGCAAGGAACGGAGTTCTTACTACAGATTCCCATCCAATTACCGACAATGCCTTCCAGGATATGAACCAAGGATTTTAGAGCAAGGAAGTTAGATAGATGTGTATCAATGGGCAAATGCGCTCCAAGATTCTCTCAGTCGATGACAGCATCACGGTTCAACAGCTAATTAAACGAGCTTTAGCTGATGATTATCAAGTGCTGTTATGTTGCAGTGCGATCGATGCGTTGTCAATAATTTATCAGGAGAATATTTCCGTTCTACTACTCGATATTTCTATGCCAGAAATTGATGGGTTGGACTTTTGCCGCACCATTCGGAGTATTCCTAAATTTCAAGATCTACCGATTGTGATGGTAACGGGTCGTGATGGTGCCTTTGATAAAGTGCAAGGTCGATTAGCAGGCGCAACAGACTATCTGACCAAACCATTTGATGCTGATCAACTGCGCCAAATCATCAGAAGGCTGATCACAACTCATGCTTTGCTGCACTGACGTTAAAGAAGTGGTTGGAACGTACATTTTTCTGGTTGTAGCGTGTGATGATTCAGCAGTTTACAGAAATAATTGAAGGCTACACAGGGCTGCACGTTCGGAAGCAAGACCTTAGCCTTCTTTGGCAGAAAATTCAAGTGCGAATGCGAGTGTTGAAATTGGCATCGCCTGAACAGTATTATCAGTATCTAGCTAGTCATTTAGATATAGGCAAGACGGACTTCCTAAAAGTCCACCATGAGTGGCAACAACTCATTCAATTGTTAACAACAGGAGAAAGCTATTTCTTTCGCGATCGTGGGCAGTTCCGATTGTTGCGGCAACAACTATTGCCTGAACTCATCCGTGAGCGATCGCACTATGCAGCGGCACATGGCATTAAGCCTTCTCTTCGGCTCTGGAGTGCAGGTTGTTCTACTGGTGAAGAAGCTTATTCGCTAGCAATATTGGTACATCAATTAATTCCCGATCTGGCAAACTGGAACCTCTTAATTCTAGGAACAGACATTAATGCCGCCGCGATCGCAAAAGCTAAAGAAGGCTTTTACAGTTCCTGGTCTTTTCGCACTTTGGATGAAGAGACACAAGCAAAATATTTTCGTGCTCATCGAGACGGCTGGAAACTGGATGAGCAGATCTGCAAAATGGTGACCTTTGCCCCAGGTAATCTAGTAACCGATCATTTTTCAGATTTTCAGATCAACCTCAGCCATATTGATTTGATTATTTGCCGTAATGTTTTCATTTACTTCACCTCCGAAGTGATTGCAAAAGTGTTAAAAAAGCTGGGTGGAGCGCTCAGTTCAGATGGCTATTTGATGACGGGTCATGCTGAACTACATGGTCAAACGGTGGAGTGCTTACAAACCAAGATTTTCCCTGAGTCATTCGTTTACCAGCGCTGTGACTACACTTTGGAAAGAAAGCAGCCTGCAGCTGTTGATCGCAGCAAGACAATAAAGACTCAATTAAACACGCAAGCTACAAATTTAGATTGGACGCCTTTTCAACTCGATTACGCGATCGCGTCCACTACAACAACGTCGCCGTCCAAGCAAGATACCCTATCTGAAGCGGAAAAATGCTTTTGCAAAGGGGATTATAGGGACACTATTCAAATTGCTCAACGAGCGATCGCTCAGAATCAACACTCATTTGAATTACATCATTTGACTGCTCAAGCTTATGCTAGTTTGGGAGAGAACGATCAGGTAAAGTATTACTGCGAAAAAGCGATCGTCATCAATCCCCTAGCCATTTCTCCCTACTATTTGCTTGCTCATATTGCTCGTGAGCAGGGTCAGCTAGAGCAAGCAAAAAATATGTTGAAGCGAATCATCTACTTAGACCCTACGGCTATTACTGCTTACTTAGAATTAAGCTCTCTCTACACGCAAGAAGGAGATGTAAGTAGAGCGAAAAAAATGCAGGCATCTGCTCTAGAGCTAATGCAGCAATCTGCTTTGGAAGTGCCAGCACGTTAAGCTCAAGCAGCCTTCTGATAAATAAGTAGCTGAGCATAATTATTGATAAGCTGCCTTTCGACTGCGCGTTCAACGTTTCGGCTAGCTCAACGTCAAAGTCTGAGCGCTCCTCGGCATGAGCGCTCAGGTCGAACGCGCACTAGAAGTCTTAATGCTCTCAGTCCTATGCTTAGGTGGGTTAAGCGTGGTCGAAACTCGGTCTCTAAGCGATGATTAATTTAGCCATCCTACTTAGTAGATTAATTCAAACTCAATTAGTTTGAGACAATTTTTTGCTGCTGATCTTTCCCAAGTAACGATTTGTAAGCACTTACTTTAGCAATAGGTAAACGCCCTAGGTATGGGAATACTAGCGCTAGGAATAAACGCTAAAAGTGGTTTTTTGAAATTAGAGAAACAGGCTAACAGTTACTTAAGCAGGTTTTGAGCTTTAAGACTGAGCCTCTAACATTTCATTTAACTCAACTGCTGAACGCAACGTTCTGATATTTCATTTAATCGAAATTGGAATGAAAAACCAGTTCTATCTCTTATTTAGTTTGCACGGCTTACTGTATGGCGTAGAGACCTTGTGCGTGCGTGAGATTGTTCTCTTACCCGAATTTATGCCTATGGTCTCAGCGCCAGCTGACATTGTAGGCATGATTGATCTGCGCGCAAGCATTGTTCCGATTATGGATCTGGATTTGCATTTTGGCCATCAACCCAGCGCCTACCAGTTAAGCGATCGCATTATTTTTCTAGAACACCAAGACAAGTTGATGGGAATCATCGTCAATCAAGTGCATGACGTGAAGCTCATTGATTTTGCGTGTATTGATACAGAACTAGCCCATAAAGCAATCAGCAATCAGAAGGCTTCTCCCACCGCTGGAATTGCCAGAATTGATGGCGATTTAGTGACGTTGCTTAACGTTGAGAGTCTGTTTCAATCAGTTGTGCTGCCAACGGTAGCTCAGGAAGCGGCACCCTGCACTGGATCGCAAACGACATTTTTTTCACATACCTCGTTAGAAGAACAGGCGATCTTGCGCGATCGTGCCTACAATTTAAGGCAGCAGACCGAAACTGAAGCACTGACGGGACTCCTGTCATTTGCGGTTCTAAAGATTGGAGATGAATATTTTGGCGTTGAAACAGCGGTTATGCGTGAGTTTGCAGACATCAGCAATGTCACCCCCATTCCCTGCTGTCCAGATTACATCCTTGGCAACATGAACTTACGTGGCGAAATCGTTACCCTACTATCGCTTCATCACAAGCTGAATGTGTCTCCATCAGGTAAGCGTAAGGCAGTTGTGATCAAGGTTAACGACATTATTGCTGGCATTACTGTTGATGATGTGTTGGATGTTACCTACGTTAACCCATCAAGCATCAAGTCAGTTCCCACTGCTGCTTATGCAAAGAGCCGAGATTATGCCAGAGGCACAGCGACTTTCGGTAACCAAACAATGACTCTCTTAGATTTACCCAGGCTCTTCACTCAAGGGGAGCTAGTTGTCAATGAACATGTATAGACCCAAGGGCGCTACTGCTGTTTTCTCATCTCAAACGTAAGGGCAAGCTGCTTCTAGGGTATGCCATCCCTACGGTGATTTTTTAGGTATCTCTAAATTGGTTATGTCACTGCCAGTTTACTCAGCACGGCTTGTAACCCATTGATTCACAGCTTACGTCAATCACCGTCCAGATTGATCATTGCAAACGGTTCATTTCCTCGATCGATACTCACAAACTCAATCAAGCAAACATACCAATCAACGCACTTGTGTCTTTGCTCACCTCTGAAAGATCATAATTATGAACACGCAACAAATGAAACGCGCTCTTAAACTTGGAAGAGCTGTCCAGACAGGCTTCGGGACGATTATAGTGATGATGATTGGCGTAGGCGTTATCTCTAAAATCAGCATGAATGGATTGACGCAATCCATCAATTGGATTACACATACTTATGAAGTTGAAGCAAATTTAAAGGCATTAGAAAAAGACCTTGTTGATGCAGAAACGGGGCAAAGAGGGTTTATTTTTACCAATAAAGAGAGCTTTTTAGAACCCTACAATAAATCGTTACAAGCTTTAGAGGCTCGCTTTGCCGAGTTGAGGAAGCTGATGCGGGACAATCCCAAACAAATTGAACGATTGAATCAAGTTGAAGAGCTATCTCAACTCAAGCAGGATGAATTAGCACAGACTATTAGCTTGAAGCGGAAAGGGCAGGAACGGGAGCTTCAAGCGTTGGTGCTCTCAGAAAAGGGCAAAAAATACATGGATGAACTCCGTAGTAAGATTACCGAGATGACCGATGCGGAGGATAAGCTTTTAACTGAGCGCCGGGAGGAGGCAAGCCGGACTGAACAGTTTGCGACTTGGGTTTCCATCAGCACTACTCTAATCGCTATTACGTTAGGTGGCATACTGCTGCTGTTTATTACGCGCAAAGTTGTGCGACCGCTTAATCAAGTAGCAAGCACAATTGTTAGCTCGTCTACAGAAATTGCTGCCACCGTTGAGCAACAAGAGCGTACTGCCCAAGATCAAGCAGCCGCCGTGAATCAAACCACCACTACCATGGATGAACTGGGAGCCTCATCTCGCCAGTCTACTGAGCAGGCGGAAACCGCAGCAGCAAGTGCTCAGCAGGTAATGATATTAGTGGATGGTAGAGGTCAAGATAATCTGAGCAGCGGTTCCAGTCTACGCGAGAAAGTTGGCGATATTGCCGAACAAATTCTGCGTTTAAGTGAGCAGGTTAATCAGATTGGCACCATTTCAACCCTCGCCAGTGATTTGGCAAACCAAACCAATATGTTGGCACTGAATGCAGCTGTAGAAGCTGTTAGAGTCGGTGAACATGGCAAAGGCTTTGGCGTGGTTGCTGCCGAAATTCGCAAACTAGCCGATCAAAGCAAGAAGTCGGCTGAACGCATTAATGGTCTGGTTGCCGACGTGCAGAATGCAACTAACTCTACAGTCATGGTAACGGATGAAGGAACAAAGACAGTTGAAAAGATAGTGAGTGCCATTATCAATATTGTGATGAGCAGTCAGCAAATCTCGTTGACTGCAAAACAACAAGCGATCGCCATTCAGCAGGTTGGCGATGCCATGAATGCCCTTAATCAGGGAGCCCTTCAAACGGCATCAGGTATCAACCAAACGAGAGTTGGCACGCAAAAACTGAACGAAGCTGCTTTGAATCTAAAAGCGATCGTTTAAGGCATTTTCATTTTCAGGTAATGATTATGGGTCGCCTCAGTGCTTCTTCAACGTGCCTCATAAGCTACCACTTTAAAGCTTAAAACTTATTGCGGTCTACGTTTGTTGATTATTGCTAACGTTTCGCGCTGTCATCCAAACTTATGAATTCGATCGAGCAAACTACTACTAAGAGGCTTGTGTCTTTCTTCAAAGCTTGCATCTGAGATATTAATAAGTTTTTTACTTCCTTGCTTTAGCTTTGGGAACCATATAAGAGTTTGGGAACGATAGAGATAATTGCTTAATTAGTAATAGGGGATAGAACTTATGCTTAAGAACATGACCCTTCAAAATCGGTTAATTGGTTCATTTATGTTTATGGGCTCCATCGTATTAGGTGTAGCCCTCGTAGGATGGAGCGGTAGTGCTCAATTGAGCCAGCACATCCACGTGTTGGGCAAAAATAGCGTACCGAGCATTCGTGGTTTGTGGAAAATTAACGAAGGGCAAACTCAAATTCAATCTTCCGAACGAGCAGTGACAAATCCCATTGTGAGTCAGAATAATAAAAGCCTTGAGCTGACTCGAGTTAGCCGAGCTTGGCAACAGATTGATGAAGGCTTTAGAGAATATGAAACGACTCCTCAGACACAAGAAGAGTCTGAGCTTTATAAAAGCTTTCAATCGGATTGGGAAAAGTGGAAGCAAAACCATAAAGAGTTTCTGCGGCTGTACCAAACGGCTCAAGTTGGTGGTCTTTCGGCCAAGGAACTGAGCACGCTCAATAATTTCTTAGACAGTCAGGTGCGTGTTTCTTTTGATGTGGCAGAAGCCAAGTTGCTTCAGCTTTTGGAAATCAACAGTGATGTAGCCGCAAACGCTCAGACTTTAGCGGTTCAGGATGTCTCTCGCATTGCTTTTTGGGTTATCTTTGGCATGATTGTTGGTCCTACAACAGCAATTATCTTTGGTATCTACTTCAGCCGAACCATTGCTAAACCACTGGGAGCCAAAATTGCGTCGATCGTCAATGCCATTGTGAGTTCGTCTACAGAGATTGCAGCAACGATTGAGCAACAAGAGCGGATTGCATCAGAACAGGCTGTCTCTGTCAATCAAACCACTACGACGATGGATGAACTGAGTGCATCTTCGCGTCAATCAGCAGACCAAGCAGAGACCGCAGCCAATGGTGCCAAGCAGGTGTTGACTCTCGTTGATAGACAGAACTTGCAAGCAGGTTATATGACCAGCAATGGGTCTAGTTTGCGTGAGAAAGTGGAACAAATCACCGACCAGATTTTGCACTTAAGTGAACAAACGGGTCAGATTGGCATTATCTCGATGTTGGTGAGCGATCTGGCAAATCAGACTAATATGCTGGCACTCAACGCTGCCGTCGAAGCAGTGAGAGCAGGCGAACATGGAAAAGGCTTTGGTGTGGTGGCGGCTGAAATTCGTAAACTCGCTGACCAAAGCAAGAAATCGGCAGAGCGGATCAATGCACTCGTTGTTGACATTAAAAATGCCACGAATTCGACCGTGATGGTGACGGATGAAGGCAGTAAAACGGTGGAGACAATTATTGCGGCGGTGAATGACATTGCCTTGACCAGCCAGCAAATTTCGTTGACAGCCAAGCAACAGGCGATCGCCATTCAACAGGTGGGTGACGCGATGAGCACTCTCAATCAGAACGCTCTCCAAACAGCGTCCGGTATTACTCAAACCAAAGTTGGCACGCAAAAACTGAACGAAGCTGCTTTGAATCTGAAAGCGATCGTTTAAGGAGTGGTAAATATTATGTTTATTGACGATGATGAGCTTCGTGACATCTTCAAAGCTACTAGTGAAGAACACTTGCAGCAAATGGAAGCAAATGTTCTCCATTTAGAAAAACATCCAGATGATAGCGCTACACTCGAAAACCTGCTGCGCGAAATTCACTCTCTCAAGGGTGATGCTAATATGCTGGGCATCAAGGATATTGGTACCCTAGCTCATCAGTTTGAAGATATTTTAGGATCTGTCAAACGGGGAGAAACTGTCTATTCAACTGAGTTGAGTGATCGCCTCTATCAAGGCTTGGATGCAATGGGTCAACTCGTGCATGCAGCTGTCACGGGAGAAACTGCTGAAACCAACGTGATCCATGTGATGGCTTACCTGATGGGTGCACCCAAGGAGCCAGAGCAAGCGATTGAGCATGAAAACAATGGAAAAGCCATCCTGCTAGAACCTGTGCAGTTAGCAACCCTTAGCACTAGGGAAGACGAGAGGGACATAGAAGAGAGGGACGCAGAGCAGCGAGACATAGAAACATGGCAGCACAGAGATCTAGAACCCTTTCGGTATGCTACTCCCTCACTTCTCCACGCCCCCAAAGCCTCACTCTCCACTTCAGTCCACCGCATCAACACTATTCGGGTAGAAACGGCAAAACTTGACACGCTGATGACGCAGGCAGGTGAGTTAACCGTTACTAAAACTCGGATCAATCACCGTCTGGTAGACATTGAAGAACTGCTGACGCTATGGGAAGACTGGAACCGTGATGTCTTCAGCCATCGTACTGCGTGGTATGAAGGGCAGCGGGGTGCGAAAGGGCAGTTTTCATCAGGGCAAGGTTCCCAGCAGCGCCATCAAGAGCGGCTAGAGCAGGTGGGACAGAGGCTCAATCAATTACGGCAGGCTGCCTATGAAGATAGTTCGCGGCTAGAAAGCGTTGTCACGGAGTTGGAAGCGGGTATTCAGGCTCTCTGTCTCTTGCCGTTGTCTACTCTGTTTCAGCCGTTCGCTCGCATGGTTCGAGATCTGGCACGGCAGGAAGGTAAGGCGATCGAGTTGGTGATTGAAGGTGGCGACACTCGCGCTGACAAACGCATTCTCGAAGAGATGAAAGATCCGTTGATGCATCTGCTGCGAAATGCGATCGATCATGGCATTGAGCTGCCGGATGAACGCGAACGCTTGGGTAAACCGCGCACTGCCACTCTCTACCTGCGCGGCTACCAAACCGCAACAAATATTGTGATTGAAGTGAGCGATGATGGTTGCGGCTTAATGATTGAAACCATCAAGCAAACAGCGGTGCAGCGAGGTGTTTGTCGTCCAGATGACTTTGCAAAAATGAGCGATCGTCAGATTCAAGCGCTCATCTTTGCACCTGGTTTTTCCACCCGCTCGTTAATTACCGAAGTCTCTGGACGTGGGGTGGGATTGGATGTTGTAAAAACGAATGTTGATCGCCTTAAAGGGACGATCCAGGTGGAATCACGCCCTAATGTTGGCTCCACCTTTCAGATTCAGCTTCGTCCAACCCTGGCAACTGCCCACGTTCTATTGGTCGTCGTCGAGGGCATTTCTTATGCCATTCCCGTCGAGTTTATTGAAACCTCGTTGTTAATGCAGCCAAGCGATCTATTTACAATCGAGGGTCAAACAGCTTTCCTGTTTGCTCAGCAGCCAATTTCGATCGTCAAGCTCGCCAATTTACTAGAGCTAAAAGCCCCCTCACTCGTTCCCAAAGCAGCACCTCCAGCTTCTTTCCCCTGCATCATTCTCAAGGTTGGTGAAGAACGACTAGGGCTTTTGGTTGATGCATTAATAGATGAACAAGATGTCGTCTTAAAAGCACAAAGCCAGTTGCTGCAACGAGTCCGAAACGTCTCTGGAGCGACCATTTTAGGGACGGGAGAAGTATGTATGGTGCTGAATCCGACTGATCTTATTGCCTCAGTGCAAAAGAGAACGATTGTTGATCATGCTCAAACTTCCATGCAAGCAGCTAACCAGAAGCAAGTGGTACTGCTGGTTGAAGACTCGATCGCGATTCGGACTCAGGAAAAACGCATTCTCGAAAGTGCAGGCTATGAAATTATTACAGCGGTTGATGGTTTAGATGCACTAAATAAGCTGCCAGCTCGTACCTTTGACGCGATCGTCTCTGACGTACAAATGCCGAATTTAGATGGGTTAGCACTGACTGCGAAAGTGAGGCAGCACAAAGAATATAATGAACTACCCATTATTCTCGTCACCTCTTTAGCCAGTGATGAGGACAAGCGGAGGGGTGCTGAAGCGGGTGCCAATGCCTACATTCCCAAAGGCAGCTTTGATCAGACGGTGCTGATTGAAACGTTGAAGCGATTGGTTTAACACATGATCTACAGCCAGCGGCGCAAATGATCAGTAATAGCGATTCATGATTCATCCTATTCGCGTTTTATTAGTTGAAGATTCTCCCGTTGTTTTAGTGGTCTTAAAACGTCTATTAGCGACTGCTGCGGATATTGAAGTGGTTGGCACAGCGTGCAACGGGCAGGAAGCCCTGGAGCGGCTACCAGCGTTGCAACCAGATGTCATTTGTGTGGATTATCATATGCCTGTGATGGATGGGCTGACGTTTACGCAACGAGTTATGAGCCAGTTTCCCCGTCCTATTCTGGTCATCAGTACATCAGTTCATCCGCAACAGAATGAGCATAATATTTTTCGCCTCTTAGAAGCAGGCGCAGTGGATATCTTTCCTAAACTAAAAGTTGGTACTGATCAAGATTATGAGTCGTTTCGCCAGGTGCTAATCAGTAAAATTAGAGTGCTTGCTGGGGTCAAAGTCTTTACACGCCATAGCTTGAAAACGTCTACCAATAATCAAAGGACAACCATTCTCACGCCAGCGGTAAAGCAAATAAACCAGCCACTAGAAGGAATTGCCCCTCCTGTCAAAGCGATCGCCATTGGAGCTTCCACAGGTGGACCACAGGCACTCCACACCCTTTTAACTCAGTTACCTGATAATTTGGCACTCCCGATCTTCTGTGTCCAACATATTAGCGAGGGCTTTTTGCAAGGATTGGTCAACTGGCTGGCAGCAGAATGCCGTCTACCTGTCAAAATTGCACAAGCTGGAGCTTTACCGTTGCCGGGAGTCATTTACTTTGCGCCAGAACGAGCACATTTAGAATTTGGTCGTCAGGGGCAGTTTCTTTGCACAGCTTCGGCTCCAGTGGATGGTCACTGTCCCTCTGTTACTGTCATGCTGCGATCGGCAGCTCAGCACTATGGCAACGGGCTAATCGGCATTTTGTTGACTGGTATGGGTCGAGATGGCGCCAGTGGTATGCAAGATGTGGCGCTAGCAGGTGGCAGAACCATTGCTCAAGATGAGCAGAGTAGCGTGGTGTTTGGTATGCCCAAGGAGGCGATCGCGCTAGGAGCCGTTAAACATGTGTTGCCGATTGACGCTATGCCTACGGTACTAGCAAAAATGCTTTCCAAATCAAGCAAGACTCGTTATTCGGGTTCTGAGTAGCAACTGATGCTGTTGATGAATGTGCTATTTGACTGACCAAGCGCCTCACACAGGAGGCAGGTATTTTGATAACATTCCAAATCCTTGTTATCGATTATGGCGTTCAAACCTGCTGCTTAACGTAACAGTCGTGTCTTTTAGTAACTGCTGATACTGGGCAGGCGTATCTAAATCAATCGCTCCCTTTGGGAAGGAAACCTGAAAAACTTTTTCAGCGTGCTGTTTGATTAAGTGCCTAGCGCCGACATTTGCATTCATTCTCCTTAATTCTGTAAATAGAGACCGATCAAACAAAGCAGGCACGCCGATCGTGTCTGCATAGGCAGAGGCAATAATGGAGCGTTGCGTTGCTCGATACGACTCAACTAATTGATCGAGTAAAGGAGCGGAAACAAACGGTTGATCACAGAGAACAATGATGACTGCGTTTAAATGCTGATCAATGGTTGTGAGTGCTGTTATGCCAGCGGCGATGGAAGTGCCCATGCCGTCTGCCCACTGCGAATTTTCCACGACATGCAGGGCGAGTCCATCAACCTCTAGCGTCATGCGTTCTGCATGTGAACCCAATACAACTACAGCAGGATCACAGCAAGAAGCGATCGCTTCTTCAGCCATGTAGCGCAATAGGCTCCGCCCCTGAAACGGTAACAATTGCTTGGGTGCTCCCATGCGGGTAGATGCGCCTGCTGCCAAAATCATTAAGCCAATGGTAGACATAGGCGCTCTGGATTGGGGTTATGAATAGGTGCATTGCGGTCTCTCAGCATCCCGCCAGTATGGTTAGTCAAAACAGCTTGAATTTCTGCCACGATCGTCAACGCAATTTCTTCAGGGGTTTCAGCGCCCAGATCAAGCCCAACTGGATAATAAAGGCGTTGTCGTTGAGCATTGGTGGGAGCAAACCCTTCGAGGCGTAAGTCCTCTAACAATTGTTGTGTGCGCTGTTTTGGTCCCAGTACTCCTAGATATTGAAGAGGCGAGGGTAAGAGCGATCGCAATAAGGCTTGATCATGCACATAATGATGCGTCATTACAACCGCGATCGTGCGTGCGGTCAGCGTGAGGTTTGCTGCAAGCTCGTTTGAACTACAAAGTATGACTTCATCTGCTTTGGGAAAACGATCGCGAGTTGCATACGTCGCTCGATGATCAATGACGGTGACATGCCAGCCAAGCTGCTTTGCCAATTGCACCAATGGAATGGCATCATACCCTGCCCCAAAAATTAGTAGCAGTGTCGGTGGCTGAATAACTTCAATCAGCACTTCCATAAAACCATTATCCAACTGATAGGAAATAACTCGCGTTTTCCCTTCTGCAAGTACCCGAGCAGTATCCTGCAATAAAGCCATTGTCAGTTGATGATCTGCAATAGGATTGATAACTGTACCGTCCGATTTCAGGCATAACCGATCGCCAATTTGAGCTGTTACATTTCCTTCGATGTGGAAGATGGTGGCGATCGCGACTGGTTCTTTTTGCTGAAAACAGTCTGCAATCAACGCAAGTTGGCTCTTGGCAGAGTCCGTATGCAGCGACTCAAGCAGCACTTGAACCGAGCCGTTACAGCCCATGCCCAAACCCCAAATTAAATCATTACTGGCAGTAGTATCGTATTGCACAGTGATTGGCTTGGAGGCTTGAAGCAATAGTGGTTTTGCCCGTTCAAACACATCACTTTCTAAACAGCCGCCGCTAATGGCTCCTACTATTTGACCCGCTTCAGTTAGCAACATTCGTGCGCCTGGTCTGCGGTAAACAGAACCCATTGTTTTGACAACGGTGACGATCGCCGATCGTTGACCAGAACGCTCACTCTGTTCAAATGCCTGGAGGATCGCTTGTAATTCTTTCATTCCATTGATGAGAAATAAATGTTCTCTAATACTTGCTGGCGCTACGGGATGAAGCTGGATAGAGCCAGAAGTCAAGTAACCAGGTTAGACAAGGCATCACCGGGTAAGTTAATAATGCAGACACAAAGGTGACTGAGATCAATAAACCCAATAAGTGAGGCAATGGTTTCAACAATTGTCCCAGCAGTACATCTGCAAGCAAAATGAGTGGATAAACCGCCAGGACACCGAGAACAACATTCTTGTAATAAGCTGGCTGGGGCAGTGTACTGGCAGCCTTTAGCGATAGCGACGAAAACCACAGTTCAACACCACCAAACTGTTGCTGTGAGCGATCAACTACCAAATCACGACCCTTCTCAACCCACTGCTGGAAGGTTGGGGAGGTTCGCCAAGCTCTGAAGTGGTTGTAGCTGTCAAACTTCACAATTACCACGTATTCAGGATGGTCATGATCACGAGGGCGAATCACATTCACCCCCAGGAAGCCTTCAAATTGTTGAGCCGCCTGATTAAACCCTCTAGACCAAGCTTCATACGCTTGAATACAACGTGGTTCAACAACCTCTGAGATGACTAATGTGATTGGATCAGATGGTTGATCGAAGTTTTCCATAACAAACGGTGATTGACTGAGAAATGTCGATTGGGCTGGATCTACGAAACCCAATCGACATCAGCAGCTTTGTATGTCTTCAAATTGGCATGAACCAGGATTTGAAGGTGTGTAAAGCAACTTAAGTTTACGCAATCAACTTATCAGGAGTGAGTGGCAAGCTGCGGAGACGTTTGCCCGTTGCATGATGAACCGCATTGGCAATGGCTGCCGAAACACCCGTAATGCCAATCTCACCGACACCACGCACACCCGCCGGATTGAAGTTCAGGTCTGGTTCGCCAACAAAAGCAACATCAATGCGGGGCGTATCGGCATGGGCTGGGAAGTGGTAGGTCGCCAGATCGTAGACGACGGGATACCCTGTATTCGGGTCAAAATGGCATTCCTCCATCAGCGCTTGCCCAATGCCCATAATCACACCACCACGCACCTGGCTGGCAGCAGCTTTGGTATTGATAATGCGCCCAACATCCATCACCGATACCCATCGAGTTACACGTAGGCGTCCAATCTCTTCATCAACAGTAACTTCACAGAAGTGGGCACCCCAAGATTGAAACGCCCATTTTTTCGTTTCGTCACCGGGAGCGGAAGAAGCAGAGGCTTCGATCGCCGCCCGTCCCGACTTTTGAAGCGCTGCACAGGCTTCAGTCCCCGTTGTACAGTTAGCAGTTTTCAGGATATCTTGACAGGCTTTCATCACCGTTGGGACGAGGGAGGCGGTCATTTGGGAACCACCTGCCAGTCCACCATCGGGCAACTGCGAGTCACCCATCTCCACCCGCACCTTTTCAACCGGAACACCTAATGTTTCGGCGGCGGTAATAGCAACTACAGTGTATGATCCCGTGCCCATGTCATTGCCAGAGGTAAGGACATGGACGGAGCCATCTGGGAGCAGGCGTACTTTTGCCGAGGTTTTGCCACGGAAACCAGGGAACGTGGCAGCCGCCATGCCCCAGCCGATGAGCTTACCATCGCGGGTGAGCGATCGTGGCTCTGGTCTGTCCTTCCAGCCAAAGCGCTCTGCCCCAACTCTGAGGCAGTCAGCAAAATGCTTGGCGGAGAATGGCAAGCCCTTGCGCTGATGCTCTTTGGCTTCGTTCTTTAGCCGTAGTGCGATCGGGTCGAGCTTTAGCGCCCAGGCAAGCTCATCCATCGCTGACTCTAGCGCCCACATACCCGGAGCCTCACCCGGTGCCCGCATGAAGGTCGGTGTGCCAATGTTCATCACTGCTAGCTCTTGGTTGAGCAGCAGATTGGGAGCGGTGTACATAGCTGGAGTGACCGAGGTACAAGGCTCTGTAAAGGTTTCTACAGGCGATGTGCTGGACTTCACTTCATGGGCGATCGCGCTCAACATCCCATCTGCTGCTGCTGCTAGCCGAACGGTTTGCTCTGTTTCAGACCGATGTCCAGCATTGGCAGTTACCTGTCTCCGGCTAAGAACAACTTTCAAGGGACGCTTGATCTGACGAGCAGCAGCGGCAGCTAGAATGCCGTGAGGCCAAGGGAAGGCTTTAGAACCGAAGGCGCCCCCCAGGTAAGGGATGATAATGCGGACTTTTTCGGAGGGCAGCCCAAACAGTTCAGCATAGGTGCGCTGGCTCAAGGCAACAAACTGGGACGGTTCGTAGACCGTGAGGGCATCTGTCCCCTGCCATTGGGCAATGATGGCGTGGGGTTCCATTGGTGCATGTAGTTCAGTCGAAGTCGTGTAGGTTGCCTCCAGCTTGGTCGCGGCACCTGCCATACCTGCGGCAACATCTCCCTTCACAAACTTAAACTCCTCACCCATCTGAGGCGGCGCTTCTTTGAAAACGGCATTCTTCGCTTCGATCGTGGGCTTCTGGGCATCGTACTCGACCTTCACCAGGTGCGCGGCGTATCTTGCCCGTTCAAAGGTGTCTGCAACCACTAAGCCAATAATTTGCCCAGCGTAATGAATCTGGTCATCGGACAGGGGCAACCGGGCCTCATAGATTTTTGAGGTCATGAAATTGTTGCTGGGCTTGAATACCTTGGGGGCGTTTTTGTGTGTAAAAACCGCAGTCACGCCGGGAGCCTTTTCTGCCTCGCGGGTGTCGATCGCCTTGATGCGACCCTTGGCGATCGTCGATGTAACCACAACCCCGTGCACTAGCCCTGGAACGTCATGTTCTGCCGAGTAGGTCGCCGTACCTGTGACTTTTGCGTAGCCGTCTTTGCGGTTGACCGCTGTACCAATTACCTTGCTCATGCGATCCCTCCTCCTTTGGCTGAAACGGTGAGGGCGTGTCTAATCGCCCGCTTTGCTAATTCAACTTTGAAGCCGTTGTACTCAAGTGGCTTGGCTCCTTTCAGGGCGATCTCTGCTGCCTGTTGAAACGTTTCGGTGTTTGCAGCTTTGCCTATGAGAAATGTCTCTGCTTCCGTAAAGCGCCAGGGTTTATGTGCCATGCCACCCATTGCCAACCGTGCTGTTTTGATGCGGTTATCCGCAAGCTCGACTGCCGCTGCGACCGAAACCAGCGCAAAAGCATAGGAGGCACGATCGCGTAGCTTTAGATAAACACTCGTTTTGGCAAACGGGGCAGGGGGTAAGATAAGCGCTGTAATGAGTTCTCCCGGTTCTAGATTCGTGTCTCGTTGCGGAGTATTGCCGGGTAGCCGATGGAAATCCGTAAAGGGAATCTGCCGCTTACCTTTGGGTCCTTCCACTTCCACGATCGCATCCAGCGCTGCCAGTGGCACACACATATCAGAGGGATGCACTGCCACGCACTGATCGCTGGCTCCGAACAGGGCGTGGATGCGGTTAATGCCAGTTAAAGCGGCACAACCGGATCCAGGTTCCCGCTTATTGCAGTCAAAAGCAGTGTCGTAGTAGTAGGGGCAGCGTGTGCGTTGAAGCAAGTTGCCGCCCGTCGTTGCCACATTGCGAATTTGCTGAGACGCTCCCAGCAGAATGGCGCGTGCCAGCATAGGGTAGCTGCGCCGGACTTCGGGATGATCGGCAACGGCGGTGTTGCTCACCAGAGCACCCAGGCGCAGACCGTCTTTTGTCTGCTCAATGCGGGTCATGTCTAGACGAGTGATGTCGATCAGTTGGGACGGCTCATCTAGAAAAACCTTCATGCGATCGACTAGATTGGTGCCACCCGCAATAAACATTGATTGAGGGATCGATGCTTGCTGGACTGCCTCTTTCACGGACATCGCGCGAACATAGGAAAAGTTTTTCATGCCGAGACTCCTGCTTCGCGCACCAACATCGCTGCCGCAGGAGATGGTGGTGTTTGCCCAGTTGCCTGCTGCACTGCTGCGACAATCCCGTTGTAAGCACTACAACGACAGAGATTACCGCTCAGCCGCTCTTTGATTTCAGCTTCCGAAAGATTTGTCAGTTGGGGAGGACTGGTCAAATCTGCCGTCATAGCGCTGGCGCAACCTCGCTTCACCTCATCCAGAAGCGCAACAGAGGCGCAAATTTGCCCAGGAGTGCAGTAGCCACATTGAAACCCATCGTTCTCAATAAAGGCAGCCTGAACGGGATGCAGCGTATCTCCCTTTGCTAAGCCTTCAATCGTGACAATTTGCTTACCCTCTTGCATGACTGCTAGCGCGAGACAGGAATAGACCCGCTGCCCATCAACCAATACTGTGCAAGCTCCGCATTGTCCGTGGTCGCAGCCTTTTTTGCTGCCAGTTAGCTCCAGTCGTTCACGTAGGGCATCTAGCAGCGTCACCCGTGGTTCGATCGCTAATGTTTGTGACTGACCATTAATGTTAAGGGTTACAGACATTTCACCTTTCCCTGAAACTGGGGATGGCTTTCCAGGTTGAGCAGCAGTGGCTTGATTGAGCAATGAGGGAGCCGCGATCGCGGTTCCTGCTGCCGTCAATGCCTGCCCTAGAAAGTTCCGTCGCGTTTTATGTTTCTGACTGTCTTGAGGGGGATGCATCAGCCTTACCTCTGGTTTGCGTCCAATCTATGTCAAGACTATAAGGTATTTCACTTGAGTAGCGTTCTTCTCTATACAGGTTCAGGGCACAAAAAAGCTGAAGACATCCAGGTATAGCGTCTTTAAGTAAGAGATGCCCTTCTATGTCACTAAGCTAAGACGCGCAAAATCACGCATTGCAGCCTACAGTTAACACAAGCAGTTGTAGACACTAGCGCAGGCAATCATGCAGTTAAGCAAGCACCAAGTTGAGCAACTTGCTCTGAAACCTCCTCGGAGACTTTAATTGTCTGACCATTTGCTGCCAGATAAGTAGCTGAGCGTAAGGATTGATAAGATGCCTTTCGACTTCGCGTTCAACTGAGCGCTCACGCCGAAGTTTTAAGGCTTCTAGTCCTAGGTGTGGTTGGGTTAAGCGCCGTCGAAACCCGTTCTCTAAGTCGTGCTTAATTTAGCCCTCCTTCTTAGTAGTCGGTGGCATAACGTTACTAGGGCAGGCAAACGCATCTAAACCGATCGCAAGATGGAGTTCATGGATCACGGCTAGTAACGTCTCGAAGATCTATAAACTTTAGCTCGTACTGCCTTGCAACTAAGCTCAAAGCAGCAAATATATTTTGTAAAAATTTCCTTCAGAAAAGCTTTACGTGGTAAACACGTAAAGCTAAAGCCACGAAGCAAAGTCAGGCGTAAAACTAATACACCTGACTCAAACAGGTTTAGCGCAACCCAACGGCAGGTTAAATCTCTCTCTCCGTGTCATCGTCGCTCGCACACTTTACCCAACAGTGCCAGCATTTCCAGGTCTTCGTCAAAGCTAATCAGGTCAAGGTGTTTGGGATTTTCAAGGAACTCTCGTGCTAGCAGGTAGCCGGAGATTGTCCAGGTTTGATACTTGCGTGAGGCTTTGCCAACAAGTCTGCCATTTCTACCGTCGTAGTATTCGGGCCATTCATCTTCGCTCAACCGTCGTTCAGCCATTTCGATCGCCCGCCAGCCAAGCTCGGGTCTGCCTGTTTTTTGAGCAACAGCGGCGAGAGTCCACAGTAAGACGGGCCAGTTGCCGCCGTTGTGGTACGACCAGGGCACGTTCTTGGGGTCGCAGCCTGTAAGAATCTTCCACTCCAGATCTTCAACGGCAGGGAAGCAGATTTTCATAGGCATATAGCCGACGAGATCCTGCCAGCGCTGCTCGATCAAGTCCATAATCGATTGTGATTCGCGTTCGCTTGCCAAGGAAGAGACGATCGCCATTAAGTTGCCCAACGTAAAGAACCGGAAGTCCATTTGGGCAGGACCCAGATTACCAGCCAGATAGCCGCCTTTTTCAGGCATCCACTCGGTGAGCCAATAGGGAATGGAATCGGGATAGATGTTGAACTTGTTGACTGCTGCTTCGCCAAACTCCTCACCTCGGTAGCGATAGATGGCATTCAGCCGACTCAAATCCAACCAATAATATTCTCGAATGTGGAAATTTAAGATGCTCAACCGCTGATTGACGACCTGCCGGTAAATATCGCCTTTGCGCCCTGGAGCAAGCAATTCTTGGGCGGCTCTAAGTGCGGCATAAAAAAGCGCCTGGATTTCGAGGGGATGCCCAAACACTCCCATACGTCGATCGATCATAAACGCACCATCGGGGACAAGCATGGTGGGATACATATCGAAGCGATCGGCTAGGCACAGTTTGAGAATCAAAATAATACCGTTTTGAAACTCTGGATCATGTGCCAGCGTCATATCGCCCGTTGCTTTCACGTACGCTCGTAGCAGAATGATCCACCAGAGGCAAGAATCAACCGGCGTGACTCGACCGATCGCGTGTTCGCCAAAATCTGCCGTCAGGTATTGATGACCGTCCCACGCTTCGACCTTAAAGCTGGCTGGCATCAACCCCTGCCCCGCATTGAAGCAGTCCATCTGCTTATCGCTACTTTGCAATCCCAGCGTTTCGACCAAAAAATTGCGAACAATTTCGTACCGTCCTTTGATCAAAAACAGTAGTGCTGCCGACACATAATCGCGCACAAAGCACTGGTCGTAATTGAGCGATTCAACATACGGGTCGCGTGCTGCTACGGTGCCAACGGGGCGACCCCGATAGTGAACGATCGCATCTTCCAACAATTCCCAGGCTTCTTTAACGAAATTGTTCTGTCCTTGCATTGCTTGCCTTGCGCTCCTCGCGCTGTCCATAATTCGGTTTGTACGCGGTCAAAACAACATGAAACCCAGCCAAGTTGAGATCATGACCTCAAGCGACTGAGCTTCTTAAGCACTAAGGCTGATCAAGCATTCAAGGTCTTTGTGCGCTCATCAGGCTAGTTTTGTACTCTGCGGCACCCCAGAAAAACGAAACGGTCGCGTACTGCCAACGCTCGTGATGCGCGGCGCTACGGTGATCGCGTCTGCCCAACCAACGTTAGTCAAGCGATCGTTTATAGCCTCTTCAAGCAAAACCTGAATTGAGCGTTAACTGTCTTAAAAAACTTATACGCCTAGCTTAGTTCCTACCAGGAGGGATCTTCAGTAAATTCTTGGTGAGGGAGAGCGTTAAAGTGATCGAGAATGATAAAGATTCAGTAGCCCCGTAATTCTACGTACGTTCTCCGCTGCTTAAATTAGCTTTCAGCTTTCAGCTTTCAGCCTTTAACGTCCATACTGACTGCTAACTACTGACCACTGACTGCTGAAAACCTTTTGTGCTGGCGACCGATGCAGTAGTGTAGGATGAGGCACAGGAATGGTTAGACTTGCCACCACTCCAAGCTCTCGGTTAATGATTGCCCTCAATTATCCGCACTTATAGAGCGCTGCTCTATGCGTTAATTACAGCACCATGCTATAAGCTTTATAGTACAAATGTTTTATTTTTACCCCTATGGTCCAATACACGCTCGTTCAAAGCCCCGAAGTCATTCTGACCGTTCCTGGTAAAGACTCAGTGAAAGCACGCGAAAAAGCGATGGATCAGTTGATCGAACTGATGGATGCTGGCGAACTCCAAACCGAACTTTCTGACGGCTTTGCTCCTCAACAGTTTATTGAAGTGAAAGAACCTACCGCAAACCCCAGCCCCGAAGAAGATGCCGTGACCCATGCGGTGCAAGTACTTAGCAACCTGGCAACGTTAAAGCTCAAACTGCAAGATTCCCGCACAGAAGCACTTCAGGTACGTGCCAAAATCGATATCTTGTTTAGCGATGAGCCCGTCAGCGAAGAAGAAATTGCCAGCCTGAAAGATGGCTTCAAAGCTTTGAAAACTTACGCGCAGGCAAACCTTCGCTATAAAGAAGCAAGAAGCCAGGCAGAAGATGCCCGTAGTGTGCTCGATCGCGCCCTCAATGCCACAGAAACAGAACCGAAAGCTAGCAAAAAGGGTGAAAACTAGCGATCGGGCTTTACGTCTTGCGTTATGAGTTGAGTCAACCGAAAATCTACCGTGCTGCTCTATGTTCAAATTTTCAGGCAACCGTCCTACTCAGCTTGGTGTCAGCAATGGTCGGCTGTTGCCCTGTCCTGGCACTCCCAACTGTGTTTGCAGCTATGATCAGGCAGCAGAACACGCGATCGCGCCACTCTCCTTCACGACAACGCCAGCGGAAGCCTGGGCAAACCTTAAAACAGTGATCCAATCCCTGGAGCGGACACAGATCGTCAGCGAAACGAGCGATTATCTCTACGTTGAGTTTGCCAGCAAGCTGATGGGCTTTGTTGATGACGTTGAGTTTTATCTCGACGCACCCCAGAACGTCATTCACGTACGGTCAGCATCACGCTTAGGCAAATCAGATCTGGGTGTAAACCGCAGCCGCATTGAGTCGATTCGTACAAAGCTGCAAGAAGCACAAGCGGCTGTACAACGGGTTTAATTGGGGCGTAGCAACGCTTTCATCAACACCAGTAGAGCCATGCGTTAGCCTCGGCTCCCGATCGTCGTCTGAAACGCAGGTCGTTCGGACAGCCGCTTGAGGTACGCCATGAGTGTTGGATAGGCGCTGAAGTCCATTTGAAAGCGCATTTGGAAAAAGCCCAGCGTAGAACCAATGGCAACATCAGCCGCACTGAAGGCTTCGCCCAGCAGAAAGGGTTGCTGCACCAGCATCAGGTCGATCGGCTTGATTAAACGAGACATTTCACGATCGCGCGTTGTTTCATTTAACAGCTCTGGTCCTAGCGTGGCATTGGCAAACAAAACCCACTGTGCAATCTCAGCGCGCTGCTCAGCGGTGTCACTCTTGCCGTACTTATCTGCCAGGTAAAGCAGGATTGCGCCCGACTCCCACAGCTTGAAGTCACCATCCATAATCGCAGGCACCTTTCCAATCGGATTGATGGCTGTATAATCCGACTCCAAATGTTCACCCGCCTGCATATCCAGCAGCACAAACTCATAGGGCACCTCCAGTTCCGCTAAGAGCCACTGCACGATCGAGGCGCGACTAAACTTCCCACCATAAAGCTTGAGCATAGAAACCTTTTACAAAAAACTCAGTCGTTGATGATGAGCCATCCAACAACCAAAACACCAACAACCAAACACTAGAGCACCTTATGTGTGTACTCATGCTGCTTTACATTATCCTCAGTCTTGACGAGGCGCTGCGAATTGAGTACCCGCTTGCGCTCAACCGAATAAGCAAAATCGCTACGGCTCGAGCCGACTGGGATATGTGCTTGAGCAACGGGACGCACCTTATAAGTACGAGCAGCCGCGATCGTCCGTTCTACAAACTCATCGCAAAACTGGGCAGTGGTGGGGAAAGTAGTTGGTAGCTGCGGGGTCTCACCGACAAAGACAGCTCCGAGGGTTGTCGCGAATGCCGTTTGATAGGAGGTTGGAATCCCTTTAACGATCGCTTCTAACGCTGCTGAAGGAATTGGCTCGACGATCGCAACCTCATGCACTTCACCCTCATCTTTGATGAAACAGCTTGCCAAGCCCAAAACAATATAATCATCGGCTGTTAAATCAGGCGCATTCAAGTCAAACGTTGCAGTTGTCATAGAAAAATCCAAAGTGCAAATCCGGCGTTAACAAATCGATCGCTGTGTTGCATTCTACCAACTTCACAGGGACGCTTCCCATTCCCTCTCCATCTTCTTATCCGTTCTCTCTCTGTTTTGATCGTTCATCTTTCCTTACGTTTTACTACTTACCCCTCACTTTTTATCCCTCTCGTCCGAAAGCCACACAGACATCTGGCACCCTAATGAAGCGACCGGACACACGATCGACCCAAGCCACGAAAGACCTACTTAGCAAGCGTATTGAGGCATAGTTAGCCCTAGTCGGCGAAAACTCTGTCTTAAGACACATGAGCAAGTGACACATAAATAGAGCACCTCCCAAAGGAAAATCCCCTAGTGTAATCGCATACCTAAGGTAGGAAGGCTATGAACTCTCGCATACATCAGGGTCGGCAGCACAGTGTTAACCTGTCCGCCCGACATAATGCCTCAGTTATCACGAAACCTCGCTGCAAGCGCAGTCTAGAGAGCAAGCAAAGTGCGTCCGATCGCTCTGGGGCTAGTGCTGCGTCCCCTAGTTTGGCTGAACAGAGTGTTTTGCTTCGTGAGGAAGCTTTCTGTGAAATCCAGCAAGGCAACTATGCAGCCGCGATCGCCCTCCTCAGCTTACTCATCAATCGCAATCCTAATAGTCCCAGCAGCGTTAATGACTATAACAATCGGGGACTGCTGTACTTTCAAACAGGGCAGTTTGCTGCGGCTCTGGCTGACTACAACCAGGCACTGCAACTAAACCCTGAACTTGCGAAAATCTACAACAATCGTGCGAACTGTTACGCCTCAATGGGGCGACCAATGGAAGCACTCTTTGACTATGAAACGGCGCTTGATCTCAACCCAACGAATATTCATGCCCGCATGAACCAGGGCATCACGTTCTGTGAGCTAGAGATGTACGATCAAGCGATCGAAAACTTTGACCTCGCCCTCCAGTTTGATCAGATGCGAAGTGGTGGTGCTACGGCACCGGGCGTTTCGATCGCAGGGCACATTTATGCCCAGCGCGGTCGTACGTCTCATCTAGCTGGTGATTGGAACTATGCCATTACCGACTACCGCCGCGCCCTTGCTGCCCTCTCACCCACCGATAGCCTACTGCTAGATGTATCGCATCGCCTGCGACTGCAAGTTGAACTTTGGTTGGATGACCTCCTCGATCCCCTCTCTGATATAGAGGAATAAGGGACGCTGCTGCGACTTAAAGGGTTTTACCACTGCAACTCTGGCGTGCATCTACCGTGCCAGGTATGGAGCTTGCAGCTTATCTAGACTATTGTCCGCCCGCACGTCGGAACACAATGCGTCGCTGCTGAGTACCGATACGATTACTCTGAGCTTGCATATTAGCGCCTGTCTGATACGGGTCAAAGTATTGTTTGAATTTGTTTTGGGTGCGTTCTACCCGTTCTTCCGTCGCTGCTACTGTAACTTGCAGTTCTTGCAATTTAGCAGCCTGGGATGAGCGATAGGGTAAAAGCTGGGACAACGCACCGATCGCTGCTGCTGACAAAACGACATTAACCGATAGCTTTACAGTAGTTTCAATGAGAGCAGCACGATAGGGGCGCTGTTTTACCTTCGTTTTCTGGCGAGGAACCGTCCGGAGGGGGCGCTGCGGCTGTGGCGGAAAGGAGGACGGTTTCAGTGCGTGCATGATAGTTCAGTCCGGTCTAGGCGGCAAACAGTAGAGCAATCCTTGATATAGGTCTATAGCTTAGTCGCAATCACAGTAAAACGATCGCGCTATCTTTCAAAGCATAAGTCCCGCAGCAAAGCCTGCTCTATTAAAGTCAACAATACTTAAGTTGGCAACTTTAAAGTTTAAGCAAATTCTTTAGAAAAACAGAAACTTAGCGCCAAGACTTGCAAGGCAAAAAGGCAAGTAGCCTGCTTCAGCGATCGTGCATTTAGATGATTGACTCACCTCACCAACCCAATGACAGCATCGGGCGATCGTCATGCCAAACCGCAAAACAGGCTACCTGAAACGCTATTTGTACTAGCGTCGTTTATTTATAAAGCTCGGTGGACAACCGTAAGGCAAGAATGCCAGGAACGAGTGCGACCACTAAAGCGATGAAAATTTGAGTATCCGATAGCATTGTCTGAAAACTCCTTACTGTGGGGTTTATAGTTCCCCAATGTCCTCTAAAGTGAGCACTTCGGGAACAACTTGTTACAAGATGCAATAGATCCGATGACTTTGCAATCCCCCTGTAGGTACTGTCTCGAAGCCTGAATCAAGCACCTTTACTAGCGATTTTTTGCGCTTAGGCGTTAGGCTTAAAGCGTAGGGTTGAGTACGCTCAAGCGTGGGGATCACTCACCATGAGCCACTAACTCTGTGCACTAAGGCTATGTAGCAGGCAACTGCAACCACTACTGTCTATGTTTATGAGGCTTAGTTTATGAGGCTTATGTGTTTATAACGATCGCCTCTTAGAGTTTGGACTGCAACTGTTTCACCCTGGTCGTTATGCAAAACTAAGTGGTAGCACGATCGCTTGCTAAGGATAGTGTGTTTCCTGACGGCAGAGACAAGCCGTGCCCCTAACCTGTAATGTTTGAACTTTAGATTTGAAGCTTAGAAATCACTGAATGCTAGATCAATTACTGGACTCTCCTAATTTTGGGCTGGAAACGCTGCTGGTGCTGCCCGTTTTAATCGCGCTGGAAGCAGTGTTGTCGGCTGATAACGCGATCGCTCTTGCAGCACTGGCACAGGGCTTGGAAGATAGTGCCTTACAGAAGCGTGCGCTTAACATTGGTCTGGTTGTTGCTTACATTCTCCGCGTTGGTCTAATTTTGACGGCAACGTGGGTCGTAAAATTTTGGCAGTTTGAGTTGGCAGGCGCACTCTACCTGCTGTGGCTGGTTTTTCAGTATTTCACGTCTAAGCCAGATGCCGATGATGAAAATTTGCATCATGGACCGCGCTTTACCTCGCTCTGGCAGGCGATCCCCATCATTGGCGTGACGGATTTAGCCTTTTCGCTTGATAGCGTGACAACAGCGATCGCTGTGTCTCAAGAAACCTGGCTGATTTTGATTGGTGCAACGATCGGCATTATCACCCTCCGCTTTATGGCAGGGCTATTTATCCGCTGGCTCAAAGAATTTCGGCATTTAGAAGATGCAGGCTACGTCACTGTCGCGCTAGTAGGGCTACGGCTACTGGTACGGGTGATTAATGATGCCCTCGTCCCGCCAGAGTGGGTAATGGTAAGCGCGATTGCCCTCATTTTCTTGTGGGGCTTCTCTGAGCGCAATGAAGTGGTAGACAGCACTGTGCTAGAAAGTGCGACTGAAGCCAAAGAACCAGAAAAGGAAAAAGCGGAACTGTAAGGTTTCAAACACTGGCTCAGGCAAGAAAGCGGGTTCTGATCAGATGAGTATGAATCACACTCGCCTAGAACCCCGCTTTCTCAAGGCAAGCTACTCGTGAATCCACGACAGCAGCGAGGGCTGCCAGTTTGCGAGTTCTTCTTCTTTAAACCAGAGACTAATCTCTTGCTGTGCCGTTTCAGGTGCATCAGAGCCATGAATCAGGTTGCGACCGACATTCACCCCAAAGTCACCGCGAATCGTTCCTGGTTCAGCATTTAGAGGGTTGGTAGCGCCAATAATTTTACGCGCAGAGGCAATAACGCCTTCGCCTTCCCAGACCATAGCCACAACGGGACCAGACGTGATGAAGTCTACTAACCCAGCAAAGAAAGGACGTTCTCGATGTACGCCGTAATGGGTCTCTGCTAGCTCACGGCTGACATTCATCAGCTTTAAGCCAACTAGAGTGAACCCTTTTGTTTCAAAGCGACGGATGATTTCGCCGATGAGTTTGCGCTGTACGCCGTCGGGCTTGATTGCCAAAAATGTCCGTTCCAAAGCAACTCCTGGAGTTTAATCAACTGTTACAGCACCAGATTAGCTCAAAAGGTAAAAGGCAAAAGGTAAAAGGCAAAAGAACTAGGGAGGACAGCCAAGGGATTCACGGGTGTCTACGCCTGTAACGGGATTAGTGCCACTGGCAGTTTTGCAGAGTTGCACGACCTGGGTGCGATCGAGCACGGCATCACTAAAATCGGCACCTGTCACCGTTGCATTCCGAAAAATAGACTTGAGCATCATTGCTGATGTGAGAATAGCGTCGCTTAAGTCTGCATCAGTCAGATTAGTGAGATAGGTAATCCCATTGCTGAGATTCGCACCATGCAAGTTTGCACCAACGAGATCTGAGCCATTGAACACCGCACCTTGCAAATCGGCTCCACTGAAGTTGGCACCTTGTAGCTGTGCCCCAGTAAATTCTTCTCTGATTAAGCTTTGCCCAGAGTAGTCTTTGAGGGTTGCCTCAGCCGCATCGTAGGCTCGTACAGCGGCTGAACTAGCGGCTTGGGCAGGAGACGGTAGTGCGGTGATGGTGAGCAAAACTGCCAGGAGCACACCCCACAAAGGCTGCCAAAAAAATTGAAGAAGACGCATAGGAATTTAAGTTGGTTGAACCGCTTGCCATCGTCAAACTTAACACCCTTTGCTTGCCTGCTGGTGTTTCGGCGGTTGTGATAGGAGGGAGAAGGCAAAGGGCAAAGGGCAGAAGGTAGAGGGCAAAGGGCAAAGGGCAGAAGATTCTGCAGGCATGAAGGCTTTAGGGGTGCCGTCGTCTCGGTTGCTATTGGAACGGTCTTGTTTGAAGCCGCAATGTTTCGGTTGAGACTTGAGGCAGTCTTACTTCAAGTTTCAAGTAGGAAATTTGTTGATTTAAGTCGGAATGATCGCGCTTGAAATTCCAACGATGCTGTTCTGAAAGAAGCTTTCAGAGCACAGAACTGAATTGATCACAGATTTTCTATCAAGAGTGCGTGAACTGCCGTATGTCGTAGTCTACATCTGGCGATTGATGTAGGTTCTTAGCTCTTTATCTCTCTCATGAGCATTTAGTGAAGAACCAGACAGATGGTTGTAGGAGCAGTAAGAATGTAACAAGCTTCAACAAGTAAGCTTCGGGGTTGCATGACCAACGATCACGGTTAGAAGATAGCCCATCGTGGGAACGATTCAGGTAGTTAGCCTTGCTCAAACAGCCCTTACACACTTTTGCCCATGCCACCCACTAGCTTGCAGACAGCTCTACAAAGTCTCCCAACAGATGCTCAAGAAGCCGTTGTCGACCATCAATTTATTCAGCCTGCTCTCCTAGCAGCGCTAGGCTTTGGGACAGGTGAAGTGTATCCACAATATGACACTGGAAAAGGTGCCGTTGACTATGCCGTTCGCAAGAAAAGTGGGGAAGACGTTTTCCTAAATACAAAGGCTAATCCTTATCTTTTAATTGAACTGAAAGGTCAAGACATTAACCTATGTGAAGGTTCAGCAGGATACAAAAGTACAGTCGCACAGCTTAAACGCTACCTTTTAGGCAGTAGTTGCCAAAGCGCACAATGGGGCATCATTACTAACTCTGTCCATATTCAGCTTTTTCGTAAACATGGTAAGGTCATTCACCCAGTAACAGCGTGTCTTGAAATTACGCCCGAAAACGCCGACAAACTTATTGCTTCGCTACGCCGACAAATTGAGCAGCCTACCAAAGCGTTAACAGTCGCGGTCTACAACAATAAAGGCGGCGTTGGCAAAACCACTACCACTGTTAATCTCGCTGCGATCCTCACCTTACTGGGAAAGAAGGTCTTGGTTGTAGACTGCGATCCCAATCAGCAAGATCTCACCAGTTCTTTAGGGTTGATAGCAAATGAGGGTGATGTTTCCGAGGCGCTAATGACTCGCAACGGCGACCTACGTCCTGCGATCAAACCGTTTGTAGTAACGTCCAAGGCATTAGGTAAAGCGTTCTCTTTTGATGTCATCCCTGCGGATAAGCGCTTCGTTGAGGACATCGATCAGGAGAAGAAACAACTTGATGAGGTGCAGCTTCGCCAAAAGCTCAAGCCTGAATACTTGCGTCGAAGCTTAGAACCACTCAAGTCTGAATACGACTACATTTTGGTTGACTCGCCGCCCAACTGGCGCATTTTTAGTCAACTGGCTGTTTATGCTGCTGATGTAGTTTTGATGCCAACTAAGCACAACAACCTGTTTTCTTTGGAAAATGCTGCACTTGTAATGAAGAAATTCATTCCTGAAGCTCAGAAAGAGCGAGGTGATGTTATCCCAATCGCACTACCCATCTTCTTCAACGGCGAAAAAATTACTCCTCCTCAATTGGCTGCCGCTCAACACGAGGTGAATAACATTGTCAAGCTGGCAAGAAAAGATGGCTTTGATCTCGTACCGCATTTTTATCCTCGGTATACAAATGCCAAGAGAGATTTACATATCTTTGAAGTGCCTAGCTACGCTAATATCGCCAATGCTGCGTTCTCACGCATTCCTGCTACTTACCGCGATAAAACAGCCCGTGATTACTATTTGGCTCTAGCAAAGGAGTACTTTCTACAATGAGCACATTTACTGATGTTGGCAATCTTATGCATTTGTACTTGGATGAAATCGATCCAGGTAAAGGAACTGATGCGTCAGAATTTTTAATCACCGCAACGGCAAAGCAACTGAATGATGCCGGTGGACGCAACTGGTTGCCTGTGATTGTGAGAGAAACAGACAAAGATCAATATGAGGTTATTAGTAATGCCTTCATCTATGCCGTAGCAGAAGCAGCCGGTTTAGAACGAGTTTGGTGCATCATTGCAGATTCCAGCCAAGAAACCGCTAACGTTGCCCAACTGCTTGCGGGTGAAGCCATTCCTAAAGTAAATCTCTCAACCGCATCCAGAGACGAAATCATGGCAGCACTGGAGTATCTGATTGAACAACCTGCTAGTGCGTTGAAGGGCGTGAAACCTTCGGTGGCAACTAATCGTATTGAGGAAGCCCCACGACAATATTGGAAAACCTTTGATGCGATCGTGGCGCTCAAGTGCGGCATCACGAAAGGCAAGAAACTCGATGTCTTGAAGCAAGTATTTTACTTAACACCGCAACCATTACCTGACGTAATTAAAGATCGTGTACTTTTGCAGACTCTAACCATTGCGGAACTGAAGACAATGGCAAAGAAGCGGGAAATCGCTGGCTATACCAAGCTGAAAAAGCCCGATCTGGTTGACCTACTGAGCCAGTAGTTAGTAAGAAAACTCTACACAAAATATCGCTTCCTTCAACGGCTTGATGAGTGTGATCGCAAAATGCTGACTTGCATCAGCTTCAAACAACATATGGCTGACTATTTACCTCAGCTAGAACAGGCGATTTCTGCCATCAAAGTCCTTGAAACAACTGATCCAGACTCCGAAGCGTTCAGTCTAGGCACTTGCCGATTTGCACGTCGCATCAACTATCCTGGAACCTTATTCTGAAGGAATGCGAGAGGCGATCGACCAGTTTACAGAAGACCGTTCTGATAGAGAGTGAATGCGGCACTTGCTTCAATAAGTGGGTGGGCGCGATCGCCTAAAACTGTTCCACACCTTCAAATTGCTTTGCCACGCTTGACCCTGCCCCTTCACCACAGGTACGTGGTGTTGGAAAAATCTTGCCAGGATTCGCGAGTTCTCTAGGGTTAAAGGTCTGTCGCACCCATTGCATTGTTTCCAAGTCAGCGTCGGTAAACATCTCTGGCATATAGCAGCGCTTGTCGGCACCAATGCCATGTTCACCTGAAATGCTGCCGCCTACTTGCACACAAAGCTTGAGAATCGCCCCACCCAATTCCTCCACCTGTTCCAAAGCGCCCGGAACAGCATTGTCGTACAGAATTAAGGGATGTAGGTTGCCATCACCTGCATGAAACACATTTGCCACGTTATAGCCGTGTTTCTCACCTAACGTCTCAATTTCCCTCAGCACATACTCCAGCTTGGTGCGGGGAATCACGCCATCCTGCACGTAGTAATCAGGGCTAATTTTGCCCATCGCAGCGAAGGCAGCTTTGCGTCCTTTCCACAAGGTTAACCGTTCATCGGGATCCGTGGCGATCCGCACACTACGGGCACCATTCTGAAAACAGATGGCTTCGACGCGCTGGCTGTTTGCTTCTGCCTCAACGTCTAACCCATCCACTTCAATCAGCAAAATTGCTACAGCATCACGGGGGTAGCAGTTTGTACGCACAACATCCTCGACCGCGTTGATGCTAAAGTTGTCCATCATTTCCATGCCGCCAGGAATGATGCCAGCGCTAATGATGTCCGAAACGGTTGCGCCTGCGGCTTCAATACTGGTGAAGTCTGCCAGCAACACACGCACCGCTTCTGGGGCTTTGAGAATTTTGAGCGTGATCTCAGTGGCAATGCCTAGGGTGCCTTCAGAGCCTACAAAAAGCCCAGTGAGGTCATACCCTGGCATTTCAGGAACAGTGCCACCAACATCAACGATCGCCCCATCCGGCAGAACGAGCTTCAATCCCAAGACATGATTGGTTGTCACACCATATTTAAGACAGTGAACGCCACCGGAATTTTCGGCAACATTGCCACCCACCGAACAGATAATCTGGCTAGAAGGGTCAGGTGCGTAGTAGAAACCAGCACCACTCACTGCTTGCGTCACCCAGTTATTAATAACTCCAGGCTGGACGACGACCCGCTGATTTTCCAGATCAATGTCGAGAATGCGCTTCATTAGTGCAGTGACGATGAGGACGCAATCATTAGTTGGTAATGCACCCCCTGAAAGACCCGTACCAGAACCGCGTGCGACAAAGGGAAGGTTGTAGCGATCGCACACCTTCACCACAGCGGCGACATCTTCCGTAGTGCGAGGCAAGACGACAACGGAGGGACGATTGCGGTAGCTGGTCAGCCCATCGCATTCATACACCAGCAATTCTTCGCGTTTGCGAACCACGCCGTTTTTGCCCAAGATGGCTTCAAACTCACGGACGATCGGCTGCCAATCGCGTTTTGTCTCTTGCTGGGGTTCCTGAATGAGCATAGTGATCTAAGACTAAGTAGTGAATGTTGCTCGGTGGTCGGAGGGATTGCTCTTCTATTATTGACGATTTGCCAGAAACTCTTGTACTCGCTGCCAAACCTGTTCCACCAAAGCAGGGCTGTCGGCATCAAACCACTCGATCGCCGGATCAGCCCGAAACCAGGTGCGCTGTCGTTTGGCAAATTGGCGTGTATGCAGCACCGTGAGCGCTTTCGCTTCTTCCAGTGAAAGGTCTCCAGCCAAATGTTGCTTAAATTCGGCATAGCCCAACGTGTCCAGCAACGGCAACTCAGCACCATATTTCTGGCACAGGTATTGCACCTCGTCTGCAAAGCCAGCCGCCACCATTTCTTCAGTTCGCTGAGCAATGCGGTGATCGCTCTGCTCCACGCTTTCACAATCCAAGCCAATTTGCAGAATGGGATAGGTCGGTGGCTTCTCGCCCTGCTGCGCCGACAGCGGGCAACCCGTCACGTAAAAAACCTCCAGCGCTCGTAGCGTCCGCACCCGATCATTAGGATGAATCTTTGCCGCCGCATCCGGATCGACCTGTAGCAGAAACGCATAAAGCTGTAGTTGCCCAAGGGCTTGTAGCTGTGATCGCAACTCCATGTGAGGCGCGACTTGCGGAATTTTTAGCCCACGGACGATCGCTTTGATGTACAGTCCAGTACCGCCAACAAGCAAAGAGGGATTAGGGAGTGAGGAGTAGGGAATGGGGGAGGTTTTAGTTTTAAGTTTTGAGTTCGTTTCTGAGTTCTGACTTCCGACTTCTGCCCCCCCAGATTCCCCACCCTTGCCTTCTGCCTTCTGCCTCCTGCCTCCTGCCTTTCCCCCTTCAATCAACGCCTGTGCTTTCTCCTGATACTCTGCTACGGTCAGCGTCTCGGTGGGATCGCAAATGTCAATCAAGTAATGGGGCACCTGCTGTTGCTCGGCGATCGAGGGTTTGGCAGTGCCGATGTTAAATTCTCGATACACTTGGCGCGAATCGGCACTGAGAATGACAGGATCAACTCGTTTTGTTTCACGGAGGCGTTTTGCTAGGGCGATCGCCAGCCCCGATTTTCCTGTAGCTGTGGCACCGCAAACCACTATCAGATATGGTACGGATGTATTACTTTCGGTTAAACTAGAGTTGGTGGGCAACGGTACAGTTAAAAGAGGTTGATCCATCCCTATCATAAATGACGCTTGAAATCGCCCTAAAAGCGCTTAAAACCCTTTTGTGTTATAATTTTGATAGATTTTGCTATTATGAAGCCTGTGACAGCCTCAGGCTAACTATCGGAGCGCCTCATCCATGACGAACAATTACGATACCGAGCAGATTCGAGTCTTAGAAGGTCTTGAAGCTGTACGGATGCGTCCGGGTATGTACATTGGCACCACCGGACCACGAGGACTGCACCATTTAGTCTATGAAGTTGTTGATAACTCCGTCGATGAAGCGCTAGCAGGCTATTGTACCGCTATTCAAGTGGCGTTGAATGCCGATGGCTCCGTCACAGTTGAGGATGACGGTCGTGGCATTCCCACAGGCATTATCCCTCGCACAGGCAAATCTGGCGTAGAGACTGTGCTGACGATCCTCCATGCGGGCGGCAAGTTTGGAGATGGCGGTTACAAAGTATCAGGTGGGCTGCACGGAGTTGGTATTTCAGTCGTCAACGCCCTCTCTGAATGGGTAGAGGTCAGCGTTTGGCGAGAGGATAAGGTTCACGTCCAGCGCTTTGAACGGGGCGCGGCAGTGACCGAGCTAGTGGAGCATCCTAGTACAGAAATACGTCGAGGCACCACGGTTACGTTCAAGCCAGATGCTCAGATTTTTACAACGACGGTTGAGTTTGACTATGCCACGCTGTCTGGGCGGTTGCGCGAGTTGGCATACCTCAATGGCGGTGTGCGAATCACCTTTACAGACTATCGGCTGGATGTCATTAAGAGCGATGAGCCACACGTTGAAACGTATTTCTATGAAGGCGGTATCCGTGAGTACATCGCCTACATGAACCGCGATAAGCAAGCGTTGCATGAGGAAGTGGTCTTTGTGCAGGGTGAGCGCAACAATGTGCAGGTAGAAGTCGCCTTGCAGTGGTGCGTTGATGCGTACAGTGACAACCTCCTGGGCTTTGCAAACAACATTCGCACGATCGACGGTGGCACCCACTTGGAAGGCTTAAAGGCGGTACTGACGCGAACGATGAACTCGATCGCCCGCAAACGCAACAAGCTGAAAGACGGTGAATCGAACCTGGCAGGGGAGAACGTACGTGAAGGTTTAACGGGCGTGATTTCGGTTAAGGTGCCGAACCCTGAGTTTGAAGGACAAACCAAGACGAAGCTAGGGAATACTGAAGTTCGGGGTATTGTGGATTCCTTGGTTGGTGAAGTGCTGACGGAGTACCTGGAGTTTCGTCCCGGTGTCGCCGATGCCATCCTGGAAAAAGCGATTCAGGCATTTAACGCTGCCGAAGCGGCACGACGGGCGCGTGAACTAGTACGGCGGAAGTCGGTACTGGAGTCGTCTACATTGCCTGGTAAGCTGGCAGACTGTAGCTCTAGAGATCCATCGGAATCGGAAATTTTTATTGTAGAAGGTGACTCTGCGGGCGGTAGTGCGAAACAGGGGCGCGATCGCCGCTTCCAGGCAATTCTGCCACTGCGGGGCAAGATTCTCAATATTGAAAAAACTGACGATGCTAAAATCTACAAAAACACAGAAATTCAGGCGCTTATTACCGCTCTAGGTCTGGGCATTAAGGGTGAAGATTTTGATCCATCCAATCTCCGCTATCACCGCATTGTCATCATGACCGACGCAGATGTGGATGGCGCGCATATTCGGACGCTGCTGCTCACTTTCTTCTACCGCTACCAGCGATCGATGGTGGATCAGGGTTACATCTACATTGCCTGCCCGCCACTATATAAAATTGAGCGGGGTCGCAACCATCACTATTGCTACAGCGAGCGTGAACGCGACGAGATTATTGCTGGGTTCCCAGAGAACGCTAAGTACGATATCCAGCGCTTTAAAGGGTTGGGTGAAATGATGCCGCAGCAGCTTTGGGATACCACCATGAACCCAGAGAGCCGCACCTTCAGACGGATTGAGATTGAAGATGCAGCCGAAGCCGATCGTATCTTTACCGTCTTGATGGGCGATCGCGTGGCTCCTCGTCGTGAATTTATTGAGGCAAACGCACCTAAATTGAATCTGACTGACCTGGATATTTAGGTGCATTTTAACGATAGGCAAAGCTTGCTTTGTCTGTCGTTATGGTTTAGCGGTGATTCGTTGACTATGCTGCATTGCTTCTCGTCGATGGGCTGCCTGCCAGCGGCGACGTTGCCAGAGCGCAAAGCCAGTCATTGCAAGAGCTAAAGGGGCGAACCCGACCAGGCAGTAAAGCATACGAGTGAGCCAGCCTCCGTAATTGCCGACATGCAAGATATATTGAGCCGACATAATGCGGGTAGCAAGTGACGCTTGTTTAGGATTATCAACTCGCAAAGCGGCTCCCGTGTATTGGTCTAGATAAAGATAAGGATCTTTATTAAATTCATGTTCTTGTGGGAAATGCATCCAAACATTGAATGTGGCTTCTGGTTTCTTTGCGGGAAAAAACTTGAATAGTTTGGCACCCGGCAAGGCGGCTTCAGCTTTTTGCAGTATTTCATCGATCGCCATTGGCGCTTTACCCATAGCAACCTGTGAAGCTACTTCTACTGGTTTTGAGGTTTGCGTTAGATGATAGACTGCATTCTCAAAGGGTGTCCAAAAGACCATTGCCATGCCAGTAGCAGCAATCAGTGACAGAAAAGCAACTGATAAAACTCCGATCGCCTTATGTACGTCATAGTGAATCAATTGCCAGGGCGCCCGCCAGCGAATCGTCAAGCCGTACTTCAGGTTGCGCCAGCCATTCCACAGTGCTAGACCCGTGATTCCCATTAGTAGCAATAGTCCCCCACAGATACCAACCATTTGCATCCCAAACTCACCAGCCAAAAGGTGAACATGCAGTTCGATTAAGAAGCCCCCGATCGTCTGTTTCCAGGGGCGAGAGCCAAGCACCTCACCGTTAAAGGGATTGAGATACACATCAGTGTAATCGTCCTTAGCACCTGCCATCATCACCGTATAGGCGACATCGGGTGATGATGGCACCGTGATGCGATGTACTTTTAGGGCGGGATAAAGTTCTTTTGCACTCTCCACAAGTTCCTGGTGCGATTGCATCGCTCCCTGTGGTTCCACATGCCATAACTGAGGATTGAAAGCATGATCCAGCTCATCAGAGAAAATCAACAAACTTCCCGTTAAGCTAATGATAATGAGCAGAAGACCGACTAAAAGACCAATCCAGCGATGCAAAATCAGAGCAGGAATGCGTAATCTCATCGCTAAAACTCTACTGATACAGTGCCAGAAATAGTGAAAGGCGCACCGGGAATGACTTGTAAGCGATCGCCAAACGAAGATCCGGTGAAGTGCTCTACATTAAAGAGGTTACGGGCGTTCAATTGCGCCTTCCAATTGTTGCGTCGGTAAAACAAGGCTGCATCCGTGCGGAAATAGCTGGGTAATTCAAAGGTATTATCCAAATCACCTGATCGAGCCGCAACGTAATAGAGTCCTAGCCCGACCCCTAACCCCTTCAGATTCCCCGTTTGAATCTCGTACGTTGTCCACAAACTGGCAGTCCATTCAGGAATGTTGTCTAAAAAATTGCCTACAGGTAGCACGTTATCTTGTGTGATCCGCGCATCTATATAAGCGGTGGAGGCAATGATGTTCCATCCGGGCAAAATTTCGCCCAACACATCCAACTCAATCCCCTTGCTAGTGACTTCCCCAGTTTGAATCTGGAATAGCCCCGATGGATCGTTGGGATCAGCAGTGGTGACATTTTGCTTAGTCAAATGATAGGCTGCTAGCGTAGCAATGAGTCTGGGTGTGACTTGAGCTTTCACCCCGACTTCAAACTGCTCACCCGTTTCCGGCTCAAAGGCAGAATTATCACCGTTACGCGCAGCCGCAAAAGACGGTCTAAACGATCGCGAGTATGACCCATAAAGAGATACTGTTTCACTGGGTTGGTAAACAATCCCAAAGCGTGGAGTCACAGCCCCATCAGACTGTTCAAACTCCTGGCGTGGATCAGGCTGAAATTCAAATACCCGGTTTTGTTTAAACGTGTCGTAGCGAGCACCTAACAAAAGCTTCAAATTTGGGAGAAGTGCAATTTGATCCTGCACATAAATCCCGACTGTACTGGTGGTGTCATCCCGATAGCCAATTGGATCCTTGGGATAGCGCAACCTGGCATAAACCGGATTGAAGATATTGATCGATGGATACTCAAACCCAAAGCGAAACTCAGGCTTTTCAATAGTTTTGCTGTATTCAAAGCCGAATAATAATTGATGGGCAATGGAACCAGTGGAAAACTTGCCCAGCACATTCGTATCAGTGAAGAAGTTTTCGTAATAACCTCCAGCCCAATATTGCGATCGCAACAATTCCCCTGTCACTTCATCCAATGCATCCGGCTGGGGACCATAACGCTCAGGTCTCTGTTTCTGATACCGGAAGTTGTTTCGCACTGACCAGTTATCGCTAAAGCGGTGATTGAACACATAGCCAACACCAAATTCCTCCTTGCTGAAGTTGCTAAACGGTTCATTCAAAAAACGCCCAATGGGAATATTGGCAGGTCGATCGCCGATCGCAACAAGCCCAGTGTCGTAGCCGACCGAATCATCGGTATACTCAGCATCCAGCCTTAATGAGGTATTAGAACCCAGTTGAAAGGTAAGAGAAGGGGCAAGAAAAAACCGTTGCTTGTCTACAAAATCGCGAAAACTACCTGCCGTTCGGTAAGACGTATTGAGACGGTACAGAATAGTCTTCTCATCATTTAAGGGACCAGATAAATCTACTGCCCCTTCATGGGTATCAAAATTCCCAATGGTTAATTGTGCCGCGTAGTAGGGATCGCGCAATGGTTGTTTCGTCACCAGGTTAATAATGCCACCCGGTTCCACTTGCCCAAATAAAATGGATGCCGGACCTTTGAGCACCTCAATCCGTTCTAAGTTGGTGGTGTCAGGAGAACCAAACGTGAATGTACGAACACCATCTCGAAAGAAACTTCCCTGAAAGGTAGAAACCTGAAAACCACGAAGGAAAATTAAATCCTCATAGCCCTGGTACTGCCCTAAATTGCTGACTCCACTGACATTTTGTACTGCATCTCCAACTCGAATCACCCGCTGATCATTCAAGACTTGGCGCGGAACGACTTGAACAGAACCAGGAATCTCCAAAATGGGGGTATCTGTTTTTGTGGCAGTAGAGCTATTGGGCGCAAAGTAACCCCGCTGCCCTTCTCCTGTCACCACAATTTCTTCATCCAGGTCGCCCTCTTCTGGATTAAGGCTATAGGCTAATGCTCCAGTTCTTAGGGTTACTTCTGACATGGGCAGCGCCTTACTGCCTGTCACGTTTACTCGGATGGTGGAGGCATCCAACTGCGTCACACGGACATTAGCAATTTCCTCACTCGGATTCTCAGCACTGAACTCCTGAGCATTGGGTAGCGCCAGCACCGCATTGGGAATATCTGCAATCAGGCTAGTGCCTTCAGCCCGAAAATTGGTGGCATCGATTGAAAGTGGTTTGCCTTCTTCAATTTCTAAGACGACATCCAAACCATCATCAACGCGATTCACTTGCACATCTGTGACCGTCACAGGAGCGTTTTGACTGATCAGTTTTGAGTTTTCGAGTTTTTCCTCCCATTCTTTGAGGGTTGTGGCAGGGCGATCGAAATCCTTCAGTCGAGTCCCTACCGCTGCCTGGCTCTGAGCTTCTACCGCCGCTAATTTCTTAACTTGAAGTTCCCTCACCTCAGCCTTTGCATGGGCAAGATTCAGTGACAGTAGAGACGCGATCGTGATCCCCAACCCTAAATGCATTTGATTCACAATACTTCTCCACACACAGACGATGGTATTTGCAACAAAAACTGCCCGCCATTAGTAGACGGATGACACTACTTCCCCAACTGTTTTGCCAAAGCCGGTTTAGCTTATTGCGAATTAGTTTTAGTAATGGTTAAAAACTTATGATGGCTGGTGACTAAAGTCAAGCTTTTCCGCATCAAAAGATAAGGTGGACTGGATCAACTGAAGCAGGGATAATGCTTCTCCAGAAAGGGCTTCAGCTTTTTAGAGCCGACAGATGCCTTAAAGAAGCCATCACTTTTCTGAATAAGCTGCCTTGAACGATTGAGAATTAGTCTGATTGCTTTCTGTTTCGCTAACGCTAATTTCACTTTTAGCGATCGTGTACATTGCGATACGCAGCCGTAATTAATTTGGCTGACTACTTGATATAAGTTCCTACTAAGCTCTATAGTGCTTTTGAAATCTTCTGTCAGTTTGTTGCTTGTTCAACTTTGACAGCTTGGTCTGCAACTCCAATATTCCTAAGAAGTGCTATGCAAAGTCTGGGTCAAATTCTAGTGGCAGCAGGGATTGTGGGGATTCCTCTGCTTTTGTTTTCGGTTGTGGCAATCGCCCTCATTATAGAACGCACGATCTTCTGGTATCGCGTCAACCGCCGTCAGGAAAAGGTAATTAAAGAAGCGTTGGCAATGTATCGAACTGATCCGTCTCTGGCTATCGAAAAGCTAGAACGCAATATTGATCTGCCGATGGCGCGCATCTTTTTAGCAGCAATGTCACTCGAAGAGGCAGAACCAGAAGAACTGGCGCTAGCACTCGACGGTGCGACACAGGCAGAAGTCCCCATCCTTAAGCGCTTCAGCAATGGGTTTGATACTATTGTTACGATCTCGCCATTGCTGGGCTTGCTCGGTACTGTGTTGGGACTGATTCAATCCTTTAGTGCGCTCAACTTGGGCGATGTTGGCGGTACCAAAACGGCTAATGTCACTGCTGGTATTAGTGAAGCCTTGATCTCAACGGCATTCGGTTTAGTGGTAGCACTGGTAGCACTATTTTTCGCTAACACGTTTCGAGGATTCTATATTCGCCAACTGGCAATGATTCAAGAACACTCGGCAGAGTTGGAACTGCTACACCGTAGACGGTATAAGAAAGTTTTGGAGGCTTCCTATGCGACGACGCGCGATCGATGAACCCGAAGTACCATCTCAGATCAACATCGTGCCGATGATTGACGTGATCTTTGCCATCCTCACGTTTTTCATTATGTCTACGCTGTTCCTGGGACGGTTTGAAGGGTTGGCTGTCAACTTACCCAAAGCCCAATCTGCCAAGCCACAAAAGACCATTCGTGCCACAGTTACCCTCGACAAACAAGGCACTCTTTACCTGAACAAGTCACCCCTCGCGATCGACACCTTGTCTAATGCTGTGCGGCAGCTCGACGAACCCGGTAAGGATCTGGTTGTGGTACTCAACGCCGATGGTTCCGTTACCCACGATCGCGTGGTGGCTGTGATGGATCAAATCCGCCAGGTGGAAGGCGCAAAAATGGCGATCGCAACAAAGCGGCAGTGATGGAAACTACAGGATGAAAGATAACGATGAAAGATAAGGGATAAGGGATGAAAGATAAAACTATTACCTTCTTGCAGATAGACTTCATCTAGCTGCAAACTGCTGTCTTTCTCTATTCTCCCCATCCCATCACCTTTTTTATTCCACCACTCCTTCATCCCATCCCCCCTTCATTCTTCACCTCTTCACTCTATTACCTCTTCAATTCCTCACTCCTCACTCTTCTAATGCCCTCATGAACAGTATTGAAACGATCATTCAACAGCGACAAAAGGAACGCAAAGCGCTGAAGCTTTTTCTGCTGTCTAGCCTGGTTGGTTCGCTAGCGTTTCATGCTGGCGTAATGGCACTCAAAGTGGGCGATCGCGGGGGAAACCTGCCGATCGATCCCACCGAAGAGGAGATGGAGGTAGTAGTCGACGAAGCATCGCCAGAGCAACCTATTCAGGAGTCGATCGCCGCGATTGAGCCACCCTCTGAGCCAGAGGTGACAGACGTGCCAGAAGAAGTTGCCTTTGCGCCAGAGGTTGCGGCGGCACTACCTCTAGCACCTGATCGCTCAACGCCACTGGAAAAAGGTGAAGATGCACCCAGCGATCAACCCGCTACTGCCCCAGAAGCCGCCCAACCCATGACCAACAGCACGGGTGATACCAGCCTGAAGTTGGGTGGTGGTCCTCTTTTCAAACCCTTTGGTTTAGGCAGCGGTTTTGGGAACGCGGAGCGACCCACGGGCTTTAACCCTCTAGGTATTCCCACTGGTGACCCAAAGGGTAAACCGGGTGGAGTGCCAAACGGTAACCCAAATGGTAAACCGGGTGGCGACCCAAGCGGTACACCGGGTGGATTTCCTGGCGGTACTGCAACCCGGACAACGGCACCTCCTGTATCCACTCCAAAGCCGAATAAACTTTCTTGCTTAAGCTGCCCCCTACCAAGGTATCGGGGATCTGAGAGCACGGCTAGCGTTGAGATGAAAATTCAACCTGATGGCAGTGTACAAGTACGGTTGCGAAAATCTAGCGGTGACCCGGAAACAGACCGTGAGACGCTGGAAACTATGAGCAAATGGCGGTACGATCCCAAAACTGTTCCTGAAGGCGGTATAAAGAAACCGGTGAAGTTGGAATATGAGGAAGCGGGTTCCGCTCGCCAGCGGCGAAATCAAGAGCGTCGTCGCGAGGAAGCGGAACGTCGGCAGGTCGCAGAACAGGAGCAGCAACGACGGGAAGCCCAAGAGCGGCAACGCCAGCCGCCAGCCACTGCCGTCGAAGCACCAGAAAAACCTGCCCCTGCTTCTCCGCCTACGGCACCCTCTACCGCTAAGCCTGCTGCCGATCCAGCACCTGCACCTGCTGCGGAAACATTGCCTTCCCCTGTGGAAGCCGCACCGGAACCTGCCCCAGAACCAGAGCCCGCACCAGAACCGGCACCAGAACCTGCCCCGGAGCCAGAGCCCGCACCAGAACCGGCACCTGCTCCCGAACCTGCTCCAGTAGAAGCGTCTCCACCTCAAGCGCCCTAATCAGCAGGGGTGAAGAAGTCTCTTACCAGGTCTTTAACCTCTCCCTAGTGCGACACTGACACGTTCTCCTTTAAACCGTCAGGTTCGATCGAGAGTCGTCCGATTGAGGGAAGGAGGTAGAAAAACGAGGAGAATGGACGGTAGTGCTAAAAGAATGCTACACGATCGACTTTCGCATACGCTCGGCTGAATGCCAGATATTTAGCACGCCCAGAGCCGTCTGAAAAGCTAACGAAGAACGTGTTTGTTTAGGCTTATCTAATGCATAAGTGCCGCTTTCAAGGCACCTTGACTACTCCTTGTTGCAACACCTGAATCGACCCAATTGCAAGCTGAATTGGAATCCAACTGAGCAAACAAATGAGTGTTGCTCGACGGGTGCTAAGGTTCAAGCCCTCACGCGTTGCCACAATAACTGCTAGTAGACTCCACACTGCCAAAATTAATTCAATCGGTCGTCCTAACAAAGGGATCAGCGTCAAAATGTTAAGCACTTGTGGGGCATAGGCAAAGCCGACCGGACTCAACAAATCACCGTAGGTTGGATCGATCGGTTTTAGCCACTGCCCAACTTTAAAGATGATGAATGTCCACAGGTAGTATCCTGCAATGACGCTCAGCCCATCGACTAGAAGTGCGAGCAGCAGAAACAATCCACTCGCTCGATTGATAAGCAAAATAACAGCGCTTCCCAGCACATGGGATATAGCCGCTAGCAGCACAATTGTGAGAGCAAGACGGTGCGTTTTGGGCGTATTCTGGGCGTGCTCATACAAGTTGGACTTGAGGGCGATCGCGTGCCAAAGGGTTTGCCAAAAGTTTTGTTGGGATGGCTGGTGAGTCACGCTATCTTAGGGCTGACGAAAGAGGCTCATGATCAAGCAATTTGTTTCCTACGCTACATTACACTTAAGTTAGCCGCCGTACAAGCAAGGGCATAAGCAACACAGATGGCTAATCTCCTCAAACAACTACTGCTACGGTTAGCAGGTGGCACCTCTAAGCTGCTAACCGTAGCAGCCGTTGTGCTGTTGTTTTGGGGAACCTTTGCTCCCGTAGGTACTTTAGTCTGGTGGCTAAACCAGAGTACAGAGAGTCTAGGCAAGCAAAGGCAGCCTAAGCAACTGCCGACAAATGAGGGTACCGCTTCCACCGCTCGTTCTTCTAACATTAATTGCTACATCATTTACTTACCCGGTGTCGGCGATTTTTCCACCAACCAATTAACGTCTGGTGAAGAGTGGTTTTTGGATCAACTGGTGCGTTTACATCCCAATTGTGTTGCCGTACGCGATGTCTTTCCCTACTCTGCTGAAAACAAAGATTTGGGTGGTCAACGGTTTCTATCGCCTCTATGGCACGCGATCGGGCGTGAGGATGGTTGGCTAAAGAATGCTGACGTGCTGATCAAAATTCGCAATCTGTGGCGGTTAGCAATTTCGGCAGACGATCGCTACGGACCTGTTTATAACCAGGGTATTGCCGATGCCATACTGGAGCGCATGAATACGGTACAGCCGATCGCGCGCAACCCCCAGCAGCCACTTAATTTAGTGCTGATTGGCACCAGCGGTGGCGTACAAGTGGCACTGGGTGCTGTACCGTATCTTGATCGCTGGCTGGAGGCTCGAGTCACAGTTGTCTCGTTGGGTGGAGCGTTTAACGGCGAAGAAGGTTTTGGCATTGCCGACCATGTTTACCATCTGTATGGAGAGCGAGACTGGATTGAGAATATCGGTCCCGTTGTTTTTCCGTCACGCTGGCGTTGGTCTTTTGCGTCTCCTTTAAATCAAGCACGGCAGCAAGGGCAATACACCGCTCTCAGCAGCGGTAATCATGCTCATGATGGCGATGAGGGCTATTTAGGGTTGGCGATCGCTGAACCTAAAACGACCTTTGTTGCACTAACGCTCCAGAAAGTCCATCAACTGCCGTTCTGGAAAACGTCAACCCGTCGAGATCTGAATCACGCTCCTAGGGAGTGAGCAAACGTTCTTAGAGCTTTTGGTTGCATCGATCTAGTGTTTGGGTGGTCGCAACGGTTGAAAGACATTGGTTAGCGCTCTAATGAACGCTTGCTATCCTATGTTTATTTGGTGGAGGCAAGTCTTTGTCACCAGGTTGTAGTTATCGCTTGCTGCGCCAATAGAACCAGATTAACTTGTCAAACCGACTGCAACCTGATGCAACGATTCAAAGTCAGCGCTCGATCGCCTCACCTCACACCTCCTGATCGGAAGCCCAAAATGCTTAACATAGAGGAGAAGGAGGGCTGCGAATGAATGGACAACGAACAGATCCCTTCCCCAAGTTTGGGGAGATGGGGCTACGTATGCAGGCATTGAATTGGGCAGAAACACCAGCAGGCGCTGTGGAATCCTGGTCACAAAGCTTGAAATCAACCGTTCGCACGCTCTTAAGCTCACGCTATCCAATGATCCTGCTATGGGAGCAGGAGCTGATTCAACTTTACAATGATGCCTACATCAATCTGATTGGCACCAAACATCCCTACGCACTAGGACGATCGATCCGGGAAACCCAAGCCGAATCCTGGGATGTCATTGGACCCATGATCACCGAAGTGATGACGACCGGGGTTCCCAATTGGGTGGAAGACCAGATGCTGGCAGTAAACCGCTCTGGCTACAACGAGGAAGCTCACTTCAGCCTGTCTTACAGTGCAGTCGAAGATGACACAGGCGTGGTTCGCGGGATGCTCTGTGTCTGTAGCGAAGTGACTAAACAGGTGTTGGGGGAGCGTGGCTTGCGTTTGCAGCGCGACCTGGCAGCACGGGCTGGTGAGACGCGCAGTGTGGATGTAACCTGTCAGGATATTCTGGCGGCGATCGCTGAGTATCCGCTGGATGTGCCGTTTGCTCTGATCTATCTGCGCGATGGTGACAACCAAATGCGACTCTGTGGCAGCGTGCGGCTAGATGGAAATCAGGCGCTTGTCCCAACGACTGTCTTACTGGCAGACGCAACCGATCGCTGGTCTTTGGCAGAAGCCATGACGGGTCAAATCGCAATCATTGAAAGTCTTCATCACGACCTCACCATTCCCGGTGGACCCTGGAACGAAACCGTGCAGCAAGCGATCGCCTTGCCCATTCCCTCATCCAACATGTCTGCACCGTTGGGGGTGCTGATCTGTGGCATCAGCCCCAACCGTGCTTTGGATGAAGGCTACCAGTCATTTTACGAGCTTCTAGCGGGACAGGTTTCGGTCTCGATTCGCAATGCTCAAGCCTACGAAGAGGAACGCCATCGCGCCGAGAAGTTGGCAGAAATCGATCGAGCAAAAACGGTCTTCTTCTCTAATGTCAGCCATGAGTTTCGGACACCGCTGACCTTGATGCTCAATCCGCTCGAAGAGGCGCTCCAAAGTGGCAACTTACCTGCCGCCGAACAAGAACAGATTACCGTGGCACACCGCAACAGCCAGCGCCTGCTAAAGCTAGTCAACACGCTGCTCGACTTTTCTCGCATTGAAGCGGGTCGCACTCAAGCCGTTTATGAGCCAGTTGATCTGGCAAGTTTGACTGCCGATCTCGCTAGTGTGTTTCGAGCGGCGATCGAAAAGGCAGGCTTACAACTGGTTGTGGATTGTCCACCACTGGCTGAACCTGTGTATGTCGATCGGCAAATGTGGGAGAAGATTGTGCTCAACCTGCTCTCCAACGCCTTCAAATTCACATTCACAGGACAAATCTCAGTTTCACTGCACCCTGTAGAAGACGCAGTTGAACTAGTCGTCAAAGATACGGGCACTGGCATCCCAGCCCATGAGTTACCACGTCTGTTTGAGCGTTTTCATCGCGTTGCCGAGGCGCAGGGTCGCTCCTACGAAGGCTCAGGCATCGGCTTGTCGCTAGTGCAAGAGTTGGTCAACTTGCATAACGGTACAGTGACGGTGAGCAGCGTTGTGGAGTCGGGGAGTACTTTTGTTGTGCGGCTGCCCATGGGCTATGCGCACCTGCCGTCAGAGCAGATTCAGGTGAGCCAAACCCAGACTGCAACGGCTTCAAGCGCAACAGCGTATGTCGAAGAAGCCTTGGGGTGGGTCGTAGAGCCTAAAGAAGATCCAGCAGCTTTACCGCAGCGGGCTTCCGCCCGGATTTTGTTAGCCGATGACAATGCCGATATGCGTCACTACCTGCAACGGCTCCTGCGTGCACAGTATGACGTAGAAGCCGTTGCCAATGGTCAAGCAGCCCTGGAAGCCGCTCGTATCCAGATGCCTGATTTGGTACTAACTGATGTGATGATGCCCCAAGTAGACGGCTTTGAGTTACTGCGGCAACTTCGGCTCGATCCCCAAACGCGTGAAATTCCTATCCTGCTGCTCTCAGCGCGGGCGGGTGAAGAAGCTGCCATTGAGGGGTTAGAAGCGGGAGCGGATGATTATTTGGTCAAGCCCTTTAGTGCACGAGAACTGTTGGCACGGGTGGCAACGAATTTAGAGTTGGGTCGATCGCGCCAGGCTGCTAACCAACAACGCTTTCGCTTTCTGGCAGAATCAATCCCTCAAATGGTATGGACAGCCGATGCTGAGGGTCGAGTTGATTATTACAGCCCTCGCTGGTTTGACTACACCGGGTTAACCCTGGCGCAATCTCAGGGGTCGGGATGGCAGGATGTTATCCATCCAGACGATCGTGCAAGCAATATCGAGGCATGGACTCAAGCCGTTGAGAAGGGCGTGAGCTACGACATTGAACAGCGCTTGAGGCGAGCGGATGGCAGCTATCGTTGGCATCTGACCCGCGCCCTCCCCATGCTTGATGAGCAGAGCCAGGTCATACGCTGGTTTGGCACCTGCACAGATATTACCGATCGCAAGCAAGCGGAAACAGCACGAGAACAACTGCTGCAACAAGAAAAAGCGGCACGAGAGGCTGCTGAACAAGCAAATCGTCTTAAAGATGAGTTCCTGGCAGTGCTATCTCACGAGTTGCGATCGCCCCTCAACCCAATTTTGGGCTGGGCAAAGTTGTTAAGCAGTGGCAGGTTGGATGCGGTCAGAACCCGTGAAGCAATCAATACGATCGAACGCAATGCCCAACTTCAATCTCAGTTAATCGAAGATCTGCTGGATATTTCCCGCATTATGCAGGGCAAGCTGACGCTGAAGGCAACGCCCGTAAGTTTGCCATTTGTCGTTTCAACGGCGATCGAAACGGTGCGACTAGCTGCCGAAGCCAAAGCGATTCAGATCAAAACCAGCTTTGAGCTCACCGTGAATCAGATTTACGGCGATGCCGGTCGATTGCAGCAAGTAGTATGGAACCTGCTCTCCAACGCAGTAAAATTTACGCCTCCTGGAGGGCGAGTGGAAGTGCGACTAGAGGAGATAAGGCATGGAGAATCGAAAACGCAGAAGAGGGAAAACCCAAGCCACTCCCCACTTTTGACTCCTTACGCCCCTACGTATGCTCGCATTACCGTTACTGATACTGGCAAAGGCATCAGCCCCAAGTTTCTCCCCTATGTCTTTGAGCATTTCCGTCAGGAAGATGGAGCCATCACGCGCAAGTTTGGCGGGCTGGGCTTAGGCATGGCGATCGCCCGTCAAATTGTCGAACTGCACGGCGGCAAAATTTGGGTTGAGAGTCTCGGTGAAGACCAGGGCACCACGTTCATCGTCGAATTACCCCTTTTAAGCGATGAGGGAGCAAGAAAGTGGGGAAGTGAAGAAACGCAGCACTCTGGCACGTCATCATCCCATTACCCTCTCTCCGGCTTGCGAGTGTTAGTAGTCGATGATGACCTAGATTCACGAGCATTTGTAACGTTTGTGGTAGAGCAAGCGGGAGCGGAAGTGACAGCAGTTGGCTCTGCGATCGAGGCTCTCCAAGCGCTACAAACCACACCTTTTGATCTTCTTTTAAGTGATATTGGTATGCCAGAGATGGATGGCTACGCGCTGATGCAGCAGATACGGGCAATGCTATCAGAGCAAGGTAAAGACATTGTAGCCATTGCCCTGACCGCATATGCCGGAGAATTTAATCAGGAGAAGGCTCTCTCAGCAGGATTCCAGCATCATGTTTCTAAACCTGTAGAACCGGAGCGCTTGATACGTGCGATCGTCACGCTTTTAAGCCAAGCTAATTCAACTGTATGAATCATTATGGTTAGGTCATGGTACTACAACTCTCTACAAGCGGTTGAAACTAATGCTTTAGACACATGGCCTTCAACTGGCTAACCCTGACAACCTTTTGCCAAGCAATGAAAGCTCCTAACCTTCCAAGCAATCTTGCAGTGCGTTGGTACAAAAAGTTTGAACGGCGCAGCAAGAGTTTCAGGTACCTATGCCCTTGTGCTGCAATCGCTTTTTAAACCAGTTCTCTATAATGAAGCTATTGAGCTGGCGCTCGTCTCCAGCACTCACAGTGTGTTAAGTGTATGGATGACTTGCTGCAAGAATTTAACGATCTCTTTGATCAGGGGATTGATGGGTTACTAGACATCGTGAGAGTGATTGAAGGCAGAGCAGAGCCAGAAGCATTCTCAACGGATGTTAAACGTACCCCTCGGAATACGGCTGACGATCGCCCAGAGCCTACTGCTGTTGGTAGCCCTGCTAGACCTGCCCGTGTCGATCGCCCAACGGCAGCAACGGCAAATGAGGTCATGAATGCGCCAGGCGCTACTGATAAGCCGTCACTAAAAGGCGTTGGCGGTCTCACAGAGGTTTTGAGCGAACTGCGGGAACTGGTAGAGTTGCCGCTTAAACGCCCCGATTTGCTTACAATGCTAGGGCTGGAGCCAACCTCTGGAGTGCTGCTGGTAGGACCACCAGGCACTGGCAAAACCTTGACGGCTCGTGCCCTCGCTCAAGATTTGGGGGTTAACTACATTGCGATCGTTGGTCCCGAGGTGATGGGTAAATACTATGGGGAAGCTGAGGGTCGCTTGCGGAGCCTTTTTCAAAAAGCGTCGCGGTCGGCACCCTGTATCGTGTTTATTGACGAGATTGATAGCCTTGCGCCCGATCGCGCCCGGGTAGAAGGCGAGGTCGAAAAGCGGGTTGTGGCTCAATTGCTGAGCTTGATGGATGGCTTTGCTCAAACAAAAGGGGTCATCGTGCTAGCCGCAACGAATCGCCCTGACCATCTCGATCCAGCGCTGCGCCGACCCGGACGGTTCGATCGCGAAGTGCAGTTTCGTGTGCCTGATCGAGCGGGACGGTTAGAAATTCTTCAAATTCTGACCAAAACGATGCCGCTCAGTGGTGTTGATCTGGGTGCGATCGCCGATCACGCTGTTGGCATGGTGGGTGCTGACCTCAAAGCGCTTTGCCAGAAAGCCGCTTATACTGCTTTGCGTCGGTTTGTGCCGTCTCCAAACAGTCCCATGCCAACGAAGATGACTGTGACTCAGGCAGACTTTCTTCAGGCGACTAAACAAGTCAAACCTGCGGTGCTGCGATCGGTAGAGCTTGAGACTCCTAACGTTTCCTGGGATGAGATTGGTGGGCTTGATGCTCTCAAGCAAACCCTGCAAGAGTCAGTTGAGGGTGCCTTGCTTTACCCTGAGCTTTACCAGCATACGAAAGCCAAAGCCCCGCGTGGCATTCTGCTTTGGGGACCTCCCGGCACTGGCAAAACGTTACTTGCCAAAGCCGTTGCGTCTCAAGCCCGTGCTAATTTTATTGCTGTCAACGGTCCCGAATTGCTGAGCAAATGGGTCGGTGCTTCAGAGCAGGCAGTGCGAGAATTGTTCGCCAAGGCACGACAAGCAGCACCTTGCGTTGTCTTCATTGATGAGCTTGATACGCTGGCTCCAGCGCGTGGTGGTCATGGCGATACAGGCGTTAGCGATCGCGTCGTGGGTCAATTGCTCACGGAACTCGATGGTCTGCACGAATGCCCTCATGTGCTCTTGGTAGGAGCCACAAATCGTCCAGAAGCACTTGATCCTGCTCTGTTACGGTCGGGACGCTTAGATTTGCAATTGAAGGTTGATCTTCCTGATGAAGCCAGCCGCCTGTCAATTCTACAAGTGCACAATCACGATCGCCCGTTAGCAGCCGTTGATTTAGCCTTTTGGGCAACTGAGACAGACGGTTGGAACGGTGCTGACCTGACTCTGCTTAGCAATCAGGCTGCTTTAGAAGCCATCCGTCGCTATCGACGAGAAGGTCTAAGCAACCCTGGAGAGCTTCAGATCGTGACTGATGATTTCATGGCTGCTTACCAACGCCTGCTTGAGCAACGACACGCCTAAGCGATTGTATTGGGGACAAGCGCATTGGTAGGAAGAGCCGCAATAGGATGGCAGATGCCGCATGACACTGCTCATTCATTCCATTGGGATGGCATCATGATCGGGCAAGCTCTGCTCTACATTCCGTACCGTGGAGCAGGCGTATCCTACCAAACCAACCAGGATCAGCCCTAGCGAGGTCATGATATATAAAAGTGCAAGTCCTGCACCCTGCTCTGTGCCAACAATGCCACCAAAAAGGGGTGAAAGACTGCTGCCCCTACTCATAGCAGGTTCAAACACGTAATCGGCTAGCGGACCAGCGATGAGCATGGCGATCGCTGAAACAATCTGTATCAAGAGCGATCGAGTTGCCAGCACCCGTCCTTGCACCTCTGGGTTCACCTTCGTTAACCAAATCGCTTTTTCCGAACTGGTCAGCAGTGGAAAGTTGAGCGAAGAACAGAACTGAGCTGGTAGCCAAACCGATGCCACCTGCCCTAAACCAAACACCACTTTGCTCAAGCCTGCCCCTGCCATACCTAAAAGTACCCCCCAAATGTGACGTTTCGGACTGCCCCAAGCACTTAAAAGTAGCGCTCCAGTGACACCGCCCAACCCAGCAGCAGACGCGATAGAACCCAGAGTGCTGGCATTATTGTCAGAGCGTGCCAGGATCATCGGTGCATAGATGGCACCGCCCAAATCATGAAGGAACCAAAACAAAGCCATCAGCCCAACCATTGTCAGTAACCCAGGACGCGCCAAGATGTAGCGAGATCCAAACACGAGTTGCTGCCAAATGGTCGTTGCTGTCTGATGCTCTTTCTCATTCAGGGTTGGTTGAGGAATCCGTATAGGTAATAGTGTTGCTAACGCAATGGCAAACGCGACTAAATCGAGAAGGGCAATGCCTGCTAACTGAACTGTCGCGTAAAGCGCACCCGCTAAAGCAGGAGCTAGAATGATTGCTCCATAGTGAATGGCAGCATCAAGACTACTCGCACGCGCATACTGCTGCTTGGGAACTAATAGGGTAATCGATGCCGAGTAAGCGAGGGTTTGAAGTTCCACAAACACACCTTCGATCGCTCCTAGCACGTAGAGATGCCAGATTTGCAGGTGATGAGTGAGAAACAGGCAGAGAATCGTGAATGTTGATAGAGCGGCGATCGCATCCCCCAGAATCATCAACCCCTTGCGATTACAGCGGTCTACAATCACGCCTGCAAAGGGAGTGACAAAGATGCTAGGGAGTCCAGAGAAAAACCCCACTAATGTCAGGGCAGTTGCCTGTCCTGTGAGTTCCCATGCCCAAAGCTGGAGGGCAAAGCTGGTCATGCGGCTACCGAAGGTAGAAACCAGTTGACCGAACCAGATGATCAGGAATGTCCGCATTAGGATTGGGTAGCTAAACTTTGGTTTCTATTGTGGGTGCAAGTAGAAGACTACGAATTTGCTTCAGGATCAATTCAGCAGAAATCGGACCTTCAATGCGGCTCCAAAGCTGATAATCTACAAAGTAAACCCGTTGAGTTTGACTGGCAGGAAGCGATCGTAGAATGGCATTATTCCACCAGGCTTTAGAAACGCTTTCCACGCTACTGTTGCCACTTGCCATCACAATGATGGTGTCAGTTTGCAATTGAGGAAGAGTTTCCAAAGAAATGTTGATTTCACTTTGCTGCATAGGCAAAGGTTCAGGAACCACAAGCTGAAACCCAAGCTCCTTCAGCAGTCCACCTGCATAAGTATCGTCTGTAAAAATCTGAATTTGATTCATTGCAGAAACTGATAGCAAAAGAATCTTGGCTCGCTGGGTAAGCGGTTTGAGGTCAGTTCTCGTAATCGCCATTCGCTGCTGATGTTGCGCGATAGTGGCTTGAGCAAGTGCCTCTCGATTCATCGCCTTACCCAACTTCAAAAGGCTATTTTGCCAGCGCTCTTGATCAGATGTTGCTAAAGGTAAGGTCGGCGCAATTTGAGTCAGATTTGCATAGAGCGATGGTTGAATGCGCCCCAGGATTAAATCGGGTTTTAGCTTCAGAATGGTTTCAAGAGAAGGGAACTGCCAAGTGCCGACATGAATGGGAGGACGAGTGAGGCGATCGCCCAGATACTTAATCTGTATGGTTGGCTTTCCTGAAGTGGGAGAACCTACTAAGGCACGTCTGTCTTCTGCATACCCAATCGGTTGAATTCCTAAAGCAAGCAACAGATCCAGCGCGTGGGGATCAAGAGCAACAACGTCCAGCAGTTGCCCACACACTTTGGTAGTGCCCGATCGATGCTGGATGCCTTGACATACTGTATTTGAATCAGCAGGCGAATGAATGACTCGCTTGTGTTTCCCTGGAGCAATACAGCCTGAGATTGAAAAGACCGCTAGTGTTGTCAGCAGGAGTAAGCGGGTAGAACCCTTTGCTTGAAGCTCACCTCGTTTGATCGCTTGGGCTGTTGGTTCCGCCATTATGGTTTCTCCAGCACTAAATGCTGAGAGAGATCATCCAAAATGAGATTTGCCCCAATCATTCCCGCTCCAGCAATCCAGATGGAACTGTCGACCTCGTAGACTTTGTTTGCCTGCACAGGCTTCAACTGCGACCACAGGGGATGTTGCTTGAACTGTGCCAAGTTCGATTCTTTGTGACCACCTAGTAACAGAAAGATGACATCCCCATCCATTTTGGGAATTAGCTCCAAGGACAGCCGCTCCCAGAGTTTGTCTTTGTTTTGGACAGGTGGACGCGCTAACCCAACTTCCTGCAAAATCACTCCACTAAAAGACCGTTTCATGTAAATGCGAACATTGTTTTGCCAAAAATTGACGACTGATACCTGGGTGTTTGAGGAGCGATCGCCCATCGCTTGCTGCAACTTCTGCACCCGTTGTTCGTAGTTCTGCAACAACTTTTCTGCTTCTGATGTTTTACCTAGTGCCTCAGCCGTCTTTTTCAGCCATGACTTCCATGAACGGTAATCGTTGGTGTCAACAAAGACCGTTGGCGCAATGCGATTGAGCTTGTCGTAAATGTCTTTGCCATCCCAGGTTGTGCCAATAATGAGGTCGGGTTTTAGTAGTAGAATTTTCTCTAAATTCGGCTGACTATCGGTTCCAACCTTTTCAATGCCTTGAGTGCGATCGGTCAGATAATCAATAAACCCACGATCGAGCGTCACTGTTCCTATAGGCTTGACTCCCAAAGCCAGGACATTATCCAGTTCATTCAGAACAACCACCCGTTTGGGATTGAGGGGAACGCAGGTTTTTCCCATCCCATGTTCAATTGTTCGGCAAGCAGTTGTTGATGCGGCTGTGCTGAGAGTACGAATGTTCGCCTTGGATGCGGTTGGATTGCAAGCTGACAGCAACAGGGCAAAGGGAAGGAGTAGCGATGCAGCGCACGTCCCTCTCTGGCGTAATGGCAGAATTGTTCGCATCCAGTTTAATCGTTTCATCAAGGTATAGCTGAAGCAGCAAGCTTCGTGAGATATTTGACCGCGTATTGAGGCACGGCGTAGCTTTCTGTATTGCCACAGCTACCGCGCAAATGCAGCTTTTTATTGTCATCTATAACTACATCCGCTTGATAAACCTCTGATGTATGATCAGCACGAACCAGTGTAATTTCAACCCGATTCCAACTTTCGTCTTCATTGTGGTCAATCACTCGACCGACAATCCCGTATTTGAACCAATCCCAGCCGTACTTCAAAAGCAATGCTCGCTCCAACACTTGCGCTGCCCAAGGGAGAATCCCCCAACCCCGGTAAACGTGGTTGAAGCATTGCGTATTTCCACTTCGAGTCAGAATTGCCGTAAATGAGTCTTGATCTAGCCTGCCGTAGTATCTGCCCTCTGGAAAATCGATCGCGGTAGGGGCAAAGCGGTGTCCACCAATATGGCTAGCTTGCCAAACTCGCACGTCTGGATTGAGGGCTAATTGAGCGACCGTTGCGATCGCCTGTCGATAAAACGACTGACCATACTTAGCACAGCATTTATCATGGCTGCCGTGGGTACAAACCAGAATGTCTCTTGTGTCTGTCCCGATCGGCTCATGAGTATGGCACTCGTTAAAATAATCGCTCACAAGCGGGGCTACTTCTTTCAGGCTGGAAACTTGAAATTCCTGCTTGCTGTACCCGAATGAAACTCCGTCTTGCTGACGAAGAATGATCACGCTGGTGCAGGGTTCTTGTCTACGATCGCGGTGGATCAACAACGGTCGAATGGTGCGTTTATCTTGCTTGAGTGCTTGAACCAGAGTTCGCAAGTTATCTGGAATCTGGTTGGAGTGAAAAGCATTGGCTGACCACGGAGGCGGACATTCTACCAGGACATAGAATTGAGCCATCACGGCACAGCCAATCAGGTCTTCACCTGCTGTGTTGGACTCTTCAGCGCAAAAGAAAGGTTCTACCATTGCAACGCGGCTTTAGAACTCCACCGAGAAAGAACCAACCACTGTAAACGGTGCACCTGGATAGACTAGAGAACCCTGGGCTTCGTAGTAGCCAGTGCCAAAGAGATTCTTGAAGTTGATGGCAGCTCGATAGGTGTCGCGGCGATAAAAAATAGTGGCATCGGCTCTGACGAAGGAAGGAAGCGTAATGGTATTGGGTAGCTCGGCTTCGCGATCGCCTACAAAAAAGATGCCACCACCAAAGCCTAGCCCTCTCAGTCCACCGCTCTGAAGTTCGTAGGTTGTCCACAAACTAGCGCTATTTCTGGGCGCATTGACCAATCTGCTGCCAACGGGAAGGTTATTATCTTCGCTGACAAAAGCGTCGTTGTGGGCATAAGAGGCAATAATATTCCAACCTGGTGCGAGTCTACCGACGATATCGAGCTCAATGCCTCGGCTTTTAATTTCCCCTGCTGCGATCGAGAAATCTAGATCATTCGGATCGGTCGTAGCGACATTTGTTTTTGTGATGTTGTACGCTGCTAAGGTCGCAGAAAGTCTGCCATCCAGAAGTTCACCTTTAATGCCAACTTCATACTGGGTGCCTCTTTCCGGCTCTAGCAGGTCACCGCTACTCGTCGATGCAAAAACATTGGGTCTAAAGGAGCGGCTGAAGCTAGCGTACAGAGAGATGGGTTCAATAGGTTGGTAGACAATGCCTACCCGCGGTGAGAACACATTGTAGTTGCGGTTAGTGGTTGTTTCAGCCAACCGATCTTCAATGTCTAGTTCAACAAAATCAAAGCGTCCGCCAAGCAGTAGTTTCAGATTGGGCAGCAACGTAATTTGATCTTGTAAATAAAGCCCCAGGCTATCGTTACGACGATCGCTATCAAAAACAGGGGGTAAATCAGTTGGAATTGCAGAACCGTAAACAGGATTAAAAATATTAATCGACGTGAACTCTGTTCGCCGTAACACACCATCTGAGGTACTCCGGCTTAATTCAAACCCTGCCAGCAATTCATGCTTCACAGAACCCGTATTGAATTTGCTGACCAAATCCGTTTGGAGACCGTAATCCTCAACTTTTTCGTCAGAAGCAGTGTATCGGCGTCGCAATGTTTGACGATCACGTTCTAGCCGAAAGGTGCGTGCCTGAGCATTGGAACGTCCTGCCTCAAAAATTTGAGCCGTAAAGGCAGTGCGTAAGCGCAAATTGGGATTGAATTGATGGTCGATCGTTAGGCTCGGCTTGTTTCCTGTTAACTTATAGCGATCGCTGGGTTCCCCTAAAAAGCGATTAATGGGCAGAGCAAAAAGCTCTGGTTCGGAAGGAAAGCCGCGATCAAAGGTGCGGTCTACATTGACGTATTCATACTCCAGGGTCAAGCTTGTCGCTTCACCAAGTTTGAATGTGAAAACGGGAGCAGCGACAAATACTTCATTGTTAACAAAATCACGAAAACTACCTGCGTTTTCATAAGCAAGGTTTAAGCGATACAGGATTGATTTATCGGGCGTGAGGGGACCTGAAAAATCGATCGACGGACGGTAGAAATTGTAACTACCAATTTGCAACTCTGCTGCGTAGAAGGGATCGCTCAACGGTTTTTTCGTCACATAATTGACCACACCTCCTGGTTCAAATTGCCCATACAGCACCGAAGCCGGACCTTTGAGCACTTCAATCCGCTCAATTGTTGCTGGGTCAGTGAAGGTGAGAAAGCCATCATCTCTGAATCCATTTCGCAGATTGCTAGAAGTGGTTAAACCGCGAATTGTGTAGTTGTCAGTTGAGCCACCGTAGCCTTGCAGTACGGTTACACCACTGACGTTGCGAGTTGCGTCACCAATCCGTGTCACTTGCTGATCTTGAATCACCTGCCGGGGCACAACTTGAATTGACTGGGGAATGTCACGCAACGGGGTATCCGTTTTGGTGGCTGTTGCGGCAGTAGGAGCACGATAGCCGTCGACTGAAGGTTCTCGATCGCCCGTGATAACCAGTTCTTCCTCTTCAGCCTCGTCTGCTTCAGCCTGATCGGTAGAATCAATGGGCGGTGCAGGAGTGGTTGATGGGGTGTCTGCACTAGACTCTGAATCTGTCTCTGACGGTTGTGAGGTTGGCTCCGTTGGAGGGGCTGTTGCAGCAGTTGTGGGGGTGGTAATGTTCAGTACCAGTCCTGGAGTGCTCTGAACGACTTGCGCTGAGGGCAATTCCGCTTTGCCTGTAATCGTCACTCGTACACTATTGGCACCTAACGGAGCGACTGTGACTCCCGCGATCGCCTCCGTTGGGTTGCTTTGACGAAACGTTCTGCCCTCTGGCAATTGTAGTTGCGTGTTAACAATATCCGTAATCAGGGTTTGACGATAGCGAGTGGTAAAAACTTGAAGCGGGGTACTACTCGTGCTCTCCAGGATGAGTTCAACTCCGTTGGCTGTCGGTTGAAGCTGGACCGCCGTAATTTGTGCTACCTCAGCTCGGCAGGGCTGAACGATCGCAACTGATGCAAGACCTGCAAGACCTAAACAAGTAAATGACCGCGCTTTCAACATCTCGCCTCGTACAAAAACTTTAGAAATGGGACAGTAGTTTTGCAGGCTGAATGACCCCTCAGGGTAAACCTGGAGGTATCACAGCAGCAATTTCAAACGCAAAAGATTTCTACTAATTGCTTGAGCGCTTCCGCTAATAGCATCAAGCAAATGACATTCTTATCATTAAGCAGTGAAGTGGTACGCTTGTCAAGGCTATTTTTCTAAAGGCATTGAATCATTTTCTGAGTTCTAGTCTAAACAACTAAGCCCCAAAAACCCGGCTCTCAAGGCTAGACGTTTTACGGCAACCTTTCCTTCATAAGCTATGTGCTCGTACTACATTGGGGATTCGGGCTCAGCTAGTTGAAACTTTCTCGCAACTCTACTTGCAATGCGCTACCTCATCATTTAATCTTATTGAGAAGGAGTCTCAACTTAACTTAGCTTATGTGCAATTTTGCTGTTGAGCTGGGATCTTACGCCCTCATTCACAATGCCTGTCAACTCTCACTAGCCTGCTAAGGATTTGAAGAGCGTGGTCAAAATAGCTTCATTAAGTCAAAAGGCGCGATCGCAGGTTCTGTTAATCTCTGGTTTGGTACTGTGTTTGCTGATTCTCCTCAGCTGTCTGATGGCAAGCATCCTTCTGGGAGCAGCAGAGATTCAGCCTGGTTCCATCTTCTCTGCCTTGACTGCGTTTGATGGTTCTACAGACCATCTAATTATTCGGACGGTGCGATTGCCACGATCGCTGATTGCGTTGATGGTTGGAGCCGCACTGGCAGTTGCCGGCACCATTACTCAAGGACTCACCCGTAATCCCCTTGCCTCACCAGACATTTTAGGAATCAATAGCGGCGCTGCCTTTGCCATGGTGGCAATCCTATCCATATTCGGCAGTGTGGCGTCTATAGTGCATACCAGCTTTGCCTTTGTGGGTGCAGGACTTACTACGGTTGTAGTTTATCTGCTGGGTTCTTTAGGTCAGAGTGGCATGACGCCTCTGAAGCTTGTCGTGGCAGGATCAGCACTGACTTACCTGCTTTCTTCACTTACCACCGGCATTTTGATCTTGAATCAAGAGACACTGGATGAAATTCGCTTTTGGCTAGCAGGCTCAGTAGCAGGACGAGATATTCATTTATTTTTGCAGGTGCTTCCCTATATGGGAGTGGGGCTGATGATGGCATTTGCACTAGGTAAACCCTTAACGGCTCTGGCGCTCGGTGAAGATGTGGCGAAGGGCTTAGGGCTGAGGACGGGATGGATCAAAGCGATCGCCATGCTTGTCGTTGTGTTGCTGGCAGGAAGTGCCGTCGCGATCGCGGGACCAATCTGGTTTATTGGGTTAGTTGTTCCTCATCTGGCGCGATTGTTGATCGGCATGGATTATCGTTGGTTGGTTCCCTATGCGGCTTGTCTGGGCGCTATTCTTTTGTTGCTCGCAGATATTGGTGCTCGGCTAATCATCAAACCACAAGAGTTGCCCGTAGGCATCATGACGAGCCTATTGGGTGCGCCCTTCTTCATCTATTTAGCGCGATCGCGGGTAAAACAATGAGTCATTGGATTGTTGTTCGTCCTCGCCAGATGCCAATTTCCTTTCGCGTTCAGCGACAGGTTCCGCTCGTGCTGTTGTTGCTGACCGTGATCACGTTGGCGATCGTCATTCTGAGCGCAAGCTATGGGGAATATCCCATCTCGCCGCTTGATGTATTGAAAACGCTGCTAGGAATTGAAACGGGCAATCCTGATCATGCGTTCGTCATTTATACATTGCGCTTACCGCGTGCCCTCGTTGCCTTGCTCGCTGGCATTGGGCTTGCCATTCCGGGAGCAATTCTGCAAGGGTTGACCCGTAATCCGCTAGCAGCCCCCGATGTGATTGGTATTAATGCGGGTGCAAGTATGGCTGCCGTTAGTTTAATTGTTTTATTTCCGGCAGCACCCTTGTTTGCAATTCCACTATCAGCGTTTGCAGGAGCGGCGATCGCGGCAACATTGATCTATTTATTGGCATGGGACCGGGGCAGTTCACCGATTCGTTTCATTTTAATTGGCGTAGGAATTGCTGCGGTTGCTAGTGCAATAACTTCAGTTTTGATGGCATTTGGACAAATTAATAATGTCACGCAAGCGTTGATCTGGATGACGGGCAGTGTCTACGGGCGCAGTTGGGAGCATATTTTGCTGCTGCTGCCCTGGCTGGGAATCTTTGTGCCACTGGCATTACTGCTGTCTCGCGAGTTGAATGTGCTGCATCTAGGAGATGATGTGGCGCGAGGGTTGGGAAGTAACGTGGAGTGGCAGCGGTTTTTGTTGTTGCTGACCAGTGTTGCGCTGACGGGGGCTTCAGTGGCAACGGCAGGCACAATCGGGTTTGTCGGGCTGATGGCTCCTCACCTGGCTCGGCAATTAGTAGGAACTGCATCTGAAGGATTGCTACCCACGACTGCCTTACTAGGTGGATTGATAACGGTGCTAGCCGATCTGCTCGGACGATCGTTGTTTTCGCCAACTGAACTGCCCTGTGGTGTACTCACTGCCCTTGTTGGCGCACCCTACTTTCTTTATTTGCTGTACCAAAATCGTCATCAATGAATGCAGAACCCTCCTCTACAATCGTGCAAACATTTTCCACCGGAGTTGCACTGACCACTCGTAAGCTAACGCTAGCGTACGATGGAACCGTTGTTATTTCTGACCTGGATCTGGCAATTCCAGCCGGAAAAATTACCGTTTTAGTCGGTTCCAATGGTTGTGGTAAATCGACACTGCTAAGAAGCTTAGCTCGGCTCCTGAAACCTACCCGTGGCACCGTTTATCTTGATAGTGCTTCTATCTTTAAGCTATCGACTAAAGAGGTGGCGAAACGGCTCGGCATTTTACCCCAAGGACCGATCGCACCAGAAGGATTGACTGTAAGAGATCTGGTTGCACAGGGACGCTATCCCCATCAAAGCTGGCTGCAACAATGGTCAAAGGAAGATGAGTGGTTGGTGGAGCAAGCCCTAGCCATTACTAATATGACCGTGCTAGCAGACCGATCGCTTGATACCCTCTCCGGCGGTCAGCGACAACGGGCTTGGATTGCTATGTCTCTAGCGCAAGATACAGAAATTCTGTTGCTCGATGAACCCACAACTTTTCTGGATCTAGCGCATCAAATTGAAGTCCTAGATTTGCTCTATGAATTAAATCAAACAAAAGGACGCACGATCGTCATGGTATTGCATGATTTGAATCAAGCCTGCCGGTATGCCGAGCATTTAGTGGCGATTGCGCAGGGACAAGTTGTTGCTCAAGGAGCGCCTGACCAAATCATGACAGAAGCCCTAGTGCAGGAGGTATTTGGGCTAGAAAGCCGCATTATTCAAGATCCGGTTGCTGGAACACCCTTATGCATTCCGGTTAGTCGGCACCGTTGAATTGGCAAATTGAAATATCTAACGGGAAACAAGTATGGCTTTAATCTCGGTCACGATCGTGATTCGCTTGATTCATCCAGTGTTACTACAACGTTTTCCCCCTCCAGCAGACGTTAAAAGGATCGCAAGGGTAGATAAAGCTATTACGCCTAAGGCGGCGATCGTTCCCCCTTTCGTTGCTGGAGGGGTATTGAGCCAGATAGAAAGATTGAAGCGGGCTTGGGCACTGAAATCTCCTCAACGCAATTGTCTACGATCGGTTCAAACAGGTTTGATTAAACCTTGACTTCAAAATAGTTCAGTTACAGCTTAAAGACTGCTAGAAACAGAGTTCTTGTAAATTTAAGCTGTTTCTCAAATAACACTTTATTTAAGCTCTCTAAAGAGTAAACAAAGCGGCTGTCTAACCTGGCTACATGGGCTACAAGAGCTTTGATTACAAGTTCACCTCATTGATAAACTGTCGTCTCTTCCTGATGAAAGAGCACTTAGTCATCCACGTTTTCTAAACTAGATTTTAAGAAATCAATTAATGCGATCGCCAACATTCGATCGCATCAATATTTGAGTGCGAATTAGCTCAGTAACCGAAGATGCTACCAGCAACTTGCGAATGTAGCAGCCGCTTAAGGTCGGTGGAAATTTAGACAGAAATTAAAACCAAGGAGTTTTTGATTCATGCTGATTAACTATGCCACCCTCTTTGGGCTCATTGCTGTTGCAATTGTTTTGTTCCCTGGTTTTCTAGTTGTCGATCGCTGGTGGCGCGAACGCATTTACGAGTTATCTGGTAAGGTCATTCTGATAACAGGGGGGTCGCGCGGCTTGGGACTGGTAATGGCACGCCAGTTAGCTGAAACTGGGGCACGGGTAGCCATCTGTGCGCGGGATGAAGCCGAACTAGAACGGGCACGCACCGAACTAGAGCAGCGAGGCGGAGACATTTTCGCCTTGACCTGTGATGTAACAGAGCAAACCCAAGTTGAGCAGCTAGTCCAGCAAACCAGAGACCACTTTGGCGCGATCGACATCCTAATCAACAATGCGGGAACGGACATCGTTGGTCCGCTAGAAAACCTAACTATGCAGGACTACGACGACTTAATGAAGCTACATTTCTGGGCACCGCTCTACACCACCTATGCGGTCTTGCCAGAAATGCAGGCACGCAAGGCTGGACGCATTGTGAACATCTCCTCAGTCGGAGGGAAAATGGCATCGCCACATATGGTCGGCTATTGCGCCAGCAAATTTGCACTGGTTGGGCTATCCGAAGGGATGCGCACTGAACTGGCAAAAGATGGCATTGCCGTCACCACTGTCTGTCCTGGTCTCATCCACACAGGCGTTGTTGATCACGCCATTATGAAAGGTCAGAACCGCAAGGAATATGCCTGGTTCAGCATTGGCGATTCTCTGCCGTTTCTTTCTGCCAGCGCCGAAAAGGTATCTCGTGCCACGATCGCTGGCTTGCGCCGAGGTGCGGCGGAAGTGATTGTGCCCTTTCCAACCTGGCTGTCGGTTAAGTTCTACGGCTTGTTTCCCGAACTAAGTACCAATTTATTCGGTTTATTCAATCAACTCCTACCAAAACCGGGTGGCATGGGAGAAAAGCGAGCCTTTGGCAAGGACAGCCATTCCGCTTTGGCACCCTCCTGGTTGACGTATTTGAGCGATCGCGCTGCTGAACGAAACAATGAACGTCCAGTAACGGAACCAAAAGGGACAACAGATGTAAAGCAGGTTGGCGCAGTTGAGGAGAACTTAACCCAACGCTCAGCTTCCAAAAAACCAGAGAAGCAGCTTGAAGCCGATCGAGTTCAAGGACTTGAACCGGCGATCGTAGAAGATGAACAATCTGCCTTTCCATTCATTAATGTTTCTCAGGCTCCACCTGAAGTTCAAACGTGTTTAAGTGATATTCAAGACACATTAGGGATTCCCTGGAAACCTGCGAACTGGCGAGCTTATGCAATGTATCCCACTGTGATGCAGTTGTTTTGGCAACGACTCAAACCTGCGACACAAGCTGAATCGTTTTTAGAGGACGCGATCGCCATTACTGAACAGGTTTACCGTGACACCTACGACTGGTATCAACCCGGTTATCAAATCGACGTGGATGAAGCGCAACGGCGACACATTCAGCGAGAGCTAGGTGCCTTCAGTTTTGGTAATCCTCAGTTGTTGATTCAACAGATTGCTTTAAGTAAAGTCCTGGCAGGTGAAATTGTTGGTCAGGATGGAAAGACGGAAATTCGACGTGGGCCTCATGCTTATCGCCATCCAGAAATTCAATTTATTGGAGAGCAGTCGGCTCAGGAGGTTTCAACAGAGTTGCAGCGAGTCTATCAAGACCTTAAACAAACCCTGGGGGTTCCGTTCGTCAACTCTGACTACCAGGCACTTGCCCACTGGTCTGACTTTTTTATCGCTGCCTGGGAAGATATCAAACGTTGGCGCGATCGCCCGGAATTTGAACTTCTCAAGCAAGCAATTATCCAAAGAGCTGAAGAAGCTGCTAGTCGTCTTCGCCCTGCGGTTGTCATTGGTGAGCAGGAAGTGCGCGACCTTTTAGAGAATCCTGAAGATTTTGAGCAGATTCAGCAAAAAGTGCAACTGTTCAACGACGTTTTGCCAGAACTAATTATTCAGAATGCCCTATTCCATCAAGGGTTGACAGTCGATCAATCAGCACTCTCTGAACCATCCTGAGGCTGTTACAATGTCTCTCCGTAACTAGCTCTAAGGGGCGTTTTTAATTTCCTCAAAGTAAGACGCTTATCGAGTCATTTCAGCAGTATCTCTACAGCAACGACGGCAATAACTGGGCAAGCCGTATAACCCTTATGCTTGTGATGATTCAGACAGTTGAGGCGGGTAAACTACCGCTGCGGTTGATGCTTGGTGCGGACGTGGGGCTATTGTTTTAGTACCAATCAGACTATACTCTGACTGGTACGTCTTAGTAACACTGCGAAGTGCCCGTTGAAACGTCTGCTCAACTGATTTTCAGCTTTAACGTACCTTCCTGCCTTGCTACTCAAACCCTGTTGTAGTAATGCTCCGGCTTGTAGTTCAGTGCCACTGATAAAGTAAGAGAATCGCAACACACTTTAGATGTTTTCTATGAAGGTATTGACCCACAGAACAAAGAGGAAGGCTACAACTTGTATTGTCACAGGAACGCATGACTTGTTTTGACGTTATTAACTGCTGATTTAGCTTAGAGTACTGTCAAAATCATATGGGATTTCTGGTTGGCAAATATCTACAGAATTATAAATATTCTCTGGATCAAGAACTTGGACGGGGAGGGTTTGGTGTTACTTATAAAGCGACACTACATTCTTTAGGGCAAACTGTAGTTGTTAAAACGCTGGATGAGTTACTGCGGCAAGACCCAAACTTCGCTCAATCCAAGCAGCAGTTTCAAGCAGAAGCCAAGCGATTAGCACTCTGCGTTCATCCTAATATCGTCAGGGTCATCGACTTCTTTATTGAGGACGATTTTCCCTTCATCGTGATGGAGTACGTACCTGGACCAACGCTTGATACCGTTGTGCTGCCTGCCCAACCTTTAGCAGAAGCAACAGCGCTCCACTACAGCCGACAAGTTGGTGCAGCGTTAAAGGTTGTGCATCAGAATGGCTTACTGCACCGCGATGTTAAACCTCAAAATTTGATTCTACGGCAGGGAACAGATCAGGTCGTGCTGATTGACTTTGGGATTGCGCGTGAGTTTTCTCCAGGTTTAGCTCAAACACACACCAGTTTAGTTTCGCCTGGCTATGCCCCGATCGAGCAGTACATATCGCAAGAGCAGCGATCACCTGCAACTGATGTTTATGGTTTGGCGGCAACTCTCTACACGCTACTGACGGCTCAAGTGCCCGCTGCCTCGATTCTACGCGATCGCCAACCGTTGCCTGCTCCCCGTGATCTACGTGCAGAAATTAGCGCCGCTACCAATCAGGCGGTGATTCGAGGCATGGCAGTTGAACCGCACGATCGCCCCGGGAGTGTAGAGGCTTGGCTGAAGCTCTTACCAGATGTATCAGAGAGAAGGGCTGTGATGGCTGGAGCAACCAGCCAGGTGGCAACCTTACGTGCGGCTCCTGGCACACTTGCGGCTTCTAGAAGGAAGCCTGCGATCGCCCCTCAAGCAAGTAGACCTGCGTGGCAGACATGGTTGCCGGGAGTTTTAGTTGTTTTGGCTGGAGCGGCTGTGGTCGGAGCCATTCTGGGAAGACCGCAGCCTTCACCTTCACCGTCTCCAGAACCTAGCACAGCGTCGCCAACGCAGCCTTCCACCGCTGTTGAAGCACCCACTTCTACGGATGCTGAGGCACCTACTCCTGCTGATGCGGAAACACCTGCTCCTACTGATGTGGAAACACCAACGCCGACGCCGACGAGTCAGTCAGACACGGCTGACACTGTTCCATCCACCGAGGCTCAGTCACCGAGTCCAATACCATCAGAGTCCCCTGACGCGATCGCGCCTAGCCCACCAGTGGCTAGTCCGAGTCCCCCTGCTAGTGAAGCGCTACCAGAACTATTAGATCAAAAAGAAGCTGAATCACTTCAAGACGCTGAAAAGAAAGCAACAGAAGCGGCACGAGAAGCTGAAAAGCAACGAGAAGAACAACAACGAGAGGCTGAAAAAGCTGACAAAGAGCGTTTCAAGGAGCGATCGGAGAAGGGCGATAAGGGCAAAGACTAGCGCTTTCCAGCCTTTCTAATAATGAGGAACACCCTGGTCGCCGTAGAGAAGGACAAGCGGCAAAAGGAACTCCCTCGTCCTAATGCCCTCCCTCGTCCTCACTGGTACGTGGCTGATACAGGGCTTCATGCACTAACTGATGCATCTCAGAGCGTGCTTGTTCATATACTTCTGCAGCACACCAGGGACGGAGATACAAAATCGTCTTTTCAGGATTAACAGAAGCAACGTTACAGGTAGGTTTCGGGTCATTCAACACCAGGGGGTGCGGTTGAACCAGAGACAATAAAGAGGTAATAGTCGGTTCGATCGGGCGATTACCAATATCCACTTCTAAATCAACTCGTCGCGTCCCCATTGCTGTTAGATTCTTCAGCGTTCCAGCAAAGAGATTGTTATTGGGTACAACGATTTTTACATTGTCTGGGGTCAAGATGGTGGTTGAGAAGATGCCCACACTGTCTACTACGCCCGTTGCTCCTGCACCTTCAATAACATCGCCTGCCTCAAAGGGACGAAAGGCAATAAGCATAATGCCAGCCGCAAAGTGAGAGAGTGTATTTTGCAAAGCCAAACCAACCGCTAACCCTGCTGCGCCTAATACTGCCACTAGGGTTGTGGTCTGAATGCCGACAACATTGAGAGCTGCAACAAGTCCAACGATGAGTGCTAAAAATTCTGCTGTCTGAATGAAGAACTTTCGCAGCGTTGGCTCTACCTGGACTAGCACTCTGCGAGCAGTGCGGCTAGCTACATTGATGCCAATGCGGGTCAGAATCAGAATCCCGATCGCCCACAAAAGCTTCAACAAAATCTGGAGTGTTACATAACTTAGATTTTGTGCTGAGGTAGCAACCGGAGAGGCAACTTGTGCTAGCAAAACGAAAGACAATATCTCCATCACACGCTACAGTTGTTCCTTAAAAAACGATGCTGAGCTTCAAGGCGATCGTTTCCTGCACCTTAAAGCTCAGTCATACAAAGAATAAGACATAAGGCGACACAGCAAAGAAAACTGTTGAAGCGGAGACCTTAAAGTAAGACCGAGACCAGCCGCTTCAACGTTTATTTACTGATTCAAGGCTTTTACTGATTCAAAGCGCTACAGCTAGGTCCCGCTAGCTCTCCACGGGCAACATCAGGACCCTTGACGGCAACTGTCGTCGTACCCACTGCCCAGCGTCCATTCAAGGTGACAGAAAACTCACCCTGCACAAAGCCACCGCCTGGTTGCCACTTAATACCACTAATCCGGGCATTGGGGTCAGGATTAACCCGTTCGCCTTTGGGGCTAGCACTTGCCACTTGAGCACAAGCAGGTAAACCCAAAACCCAATTACTTAAATCTTGAGCGACGGGCAACTCTTCGACGTAGTAACGCCAGGTGGAAGTGTTGCTGCTGTAGGATACGCCTCGGAAGGTGACGCGGTAGCCATTGGTAAGCGTTACCGTTTGTCCGCCGCTGACCGTTGATGTACCTGTACTTGTAGTGGAGCCAGTCGTCGTGGTCGTGTCTGTAGTCGTGGTAGTTGTAGCTGAAACTGTACTAATCTGCTGCACGCTTGAAATTTGCGTCAGGGATTGATAGCGTTGCACACTTTCGCGCAGCACCACTTGCTGCCCACCGTAGCTGGCATAGGCAACCGTTCTCAGTTCTAATCGGGACAGATCGACGTTGCCGAGTCCGAGCTGTTGGATGGGAATGACAACCGGGGTTAAACTAACCTGGCTAGAAGAAGCAACCAATTGCGTTGCATTCGTGCGGTAGACCGACACCCAGCGGTTGTTGCGACGGGCATAGACTTCGTAAAAGGCTGAGGCGGCGTTGACAGCGGGTCGATCGAGCACATCCAGTTGGAGCACCAGTGAATTTTGATCGACCAACCGTGCGACTCGAAGCAGGCTGTTCCAGCTATTAACGCGAGTTGTGGCGCTCCGTGCGGCACCGTTATAAACGACTACAACTCGACTGCTTTCCTTATAAACGGTGACAACCGTTTCGATCGCCGTTAGGGAAGCACCCGGTCGTCCACCTAAAAAGGTCCAGGTCCAGGAGTCGCCATTATCGACAAAGGGTGATAGTTTAGCCGGTCCGTGCATGGATGCTGCTGCCCGGTACACGCTCACGCCTCCATTCGCTGCTTCTGCGGCTTGTCGAGCAATATTTTTAGCCCGGTTCAGGTCAATGCGACCTTTTCGATCGTCATCACGGTCACGGTTCCGATCGTTGCCACGTCCTTTTTTATCGTCCTTGTCGTCTTTATCATCTTTGTCCGCCATCAACCACTGCTGCGTCTTACCACCCTGACTAACAGAGGAAGAGTCTGGTAAGGCTAAGGCATTAGCAGCAATAGGCAGCGTCGTCAGAAGTGCCAAGCTTGTTGCTGTCAAAAGACGTTTGCCTAAAAGTGCAGGTGAACGTGACATTAAATAGTTGTCCTTTACGATAAATTTTGGTAGCTCAAGGGAACCAGCTAAGTTCTTACACTGGTTCCAAACTTGTAGAGTTCCCTTCTTGTCATAAGCTTGACCGCTGCTTCATGAGTTCTTTGCCTCATCCTCATAACGGTCTGATTCGGTATGCAATGTATAGTATCTAACGTTAAAGAATTCCTTCAGCTTTCTGTGTTTGAATTCATTGGCTTTTTACTATCAACCTTTAGCGTTCAACAATCGCTCGTTAGATTGACGGCGTACCGACTTCAAGAGCGATCGCGCTCAAAAATGATTCACGCTATCTTGCTTAAAAATTCATTTATAACGATGACAAAGCAATCAAGTTGTTTTAACTGAGAAATCAATCAGGAATGATTTTGAGATAGCCCTCATGCAGTTGTTTTACTGCTGCTTTAGCCTGAGTTTTAGGAAGCTCAAATCATCTTTTCTCCAAATCAGTAGCGTCGGCATTTGTAATTGTGGAAAAGCTTCAACCATCACAGCCTGGTGTCCAATTGGGTAGAGTTGAGTGCGGAGGGATGACGATAACGCTAAACTGCTTGTCCCTTAGCATGTGCGTGAAATTGGTATTACCTGTCCTTATGGTGGATGTTGACCCTAGAGCAGATTGTTACCGTCAATAATGTGTTTTGCAGGAACCTAAGGATGTTGAACTCCTGGCTCATTATCGGTGGCATTACTACTCTGGTCGCCTTTGGCAGTTTCTTCTTTAGACCGCGTGATATTCCCTGGGCAGCCAAGCTCGATCGCCCCAGGTGGTTATTCTTTGAACCTGCTATCCCGCTCATATGGACAGTTGCGTTCTTCTGTGGTGCTTGGTCAGCGGGGCTAGTTTGGCAGCAGGAACCAGGCAGCCTCAAAACCTGGATTTTTATGGGGCTTTACCTGTTGGTAGAAGTGGTAACAGTTGCCTATATTCCCGCCACTTTACGATCACGGAGTTTGGCGATCGGGACGTTTTTGGGTGGATTGGGAGTTGTCTTGGGCGCTGTGCTAGCGTTGCTGGTAGGGCAACAATCCCTTGAGGCTGCCCTATTATTGCTGCCCTATCTGCTTTGGAGTCCGGTGGGGACCTATACGACTCGCCGTATGATTGACCTGAACCCAGAAGCAGCGTGATTAACCCAGGTGAATGGTAACTACTCATAATGAGCCATGCTTAACCTTCCATCATGTGAATGCCTTTGAGCGAGATGGCGAAACAGTAGTCAATCTGGTTGCGTATCCTAATGCAATGGAAAATGGAACGGTTCAGATTTGGCACTCGCCTGATTACTACTTTGGTGAACCTGTCTTTGTTGCCGCACCGATACTACAACTGAGCACAAAAAAGGGGTCACTGTATTAGTCGTGCTGTATATGCTCCACCAGTCACATAGGCTTCTTAAGTGAAAACGAGTATAGGAAACTATCTGGGGAGGATGCTAAGCCTTGAGTAGAATTACGGGCGATCGAGTGTAATCGCTTTCCCATAAGAATTTAAGTTACGCAGAAACTAGAAAGATAACCCAGGGGGAGGGATTGCTCTTATATCAAGCAGGTGTTAAACCAGGTCAAGGCGAGATAGCAGCAGAAAATACACGGAAGTGTTAACAGTTGACGTGGCGTAGCTAGCTTTCACTCTCCTTAACTTAAGGGATTGGAACTTAAGGGACTGGAGTAGGCAGTGAATGTCTATTGCTGGGTTGTTGGTGTCAGCCGAACCACGACAAGTCATACATTGCTTTCAAATTTGAGGGTCTTTCAAGCACCTCAAGCACCAAAAACTCGTCAGCACTTAAAGAGTTGGTTATGTTAAAGAAGCTGTTTAGCGGGTTAGCGTTGGTGTCTTATGCCTAGCAAGCTTTTATGGCGTCCCTTACGATTGCTATTTGCTTTAGCAGTGACCACCAGTACGACCCTCTTAATGCCGAGCAGCGCCCACGCTGAAACGCCCCTGGCTCGTGCCATGATCGAGTCATTGCGAAACTCAGTACGGCTCCTTCTGCGTGACCAGGCACCCCGTCCAGCGAGACGCCGAGATGTCTTAACCCCCGGTGATGCGCTATCAACGGCTCAGTCAGCGTTGGTAGAACTGCGGTTTAACGATGGTTCCCTGGCTCGTATTGGCGAACGAGCGCTGTTTCGGTTTGTGCCCAATCGCCGGACTTTGCGCCTCGACAATGGCACGGTGTTGTTATTGATCTCACCAGGGCAGGGGCGCACTAATATTAGGACACCGAATGCTTCCGCTGGTATTCGAGGCTCTGCCCTGTTCGTGCAGTACACTCCCGCAACAGATACTACCGTTGTCGGAGCCTTAACCAATAGCGGCATCGAGGTTGGTAACCGTAACCGCTCACAGAACCAAGCCCTGCAAGCAGGACAATTGGCTGTCGTTGTGAGAGATCGCATTACTCGCATTGCTCAGTTTGACTTAAAAACCTTTTATGAAACGAACGAGTTGGTGCAGGGCTTAGAACTGTCTCAGGACGTTCCAAGCAAGCGCTCAGATCCAGCCCTTGCAGCGGTACGGGCAGAAACGCTCGACGCTTTGCAACGCCAAATCAAACTACCAGCGGTTAGCGCCGGTAAACTTGACTCGATCTGGCAAGGTGTTTTGATTTCACCGAAAAGACCATTGCCGTGATTGTTCAGGTGGTCTTAGAGACTCAAACGGTAGTGCCCAGTGGTAAAAAGGTTTGAAGGAACGACTTCATGAGTAACGTACTTACACGCTCCTGCTGCTTTATCTTGCTGTTGCTTGGAAGCTGGACGCTGGTAGCCCAAAGGGGGCAGGCTGAAACCCCCAAAAAAACTAACCCACTGCTGCTGTTGCAGCCTGGTGCTACACCATCGCCTCTGGTTTTGACTCAACGTGCTCTCACTGTTGTTGGGCAAGGACAGGTAACGGTGCCTGCCGATCGCGCCATACTAGAATTTCAACTGGGGAGCCGCAACAGCCTCTCGGCTCCAGAGTTGCCGGGTGTGTCGTTACCATCCGCTTCCACAGTAACGCCAGAAACCCTGCAACCGTTGGTCACAGCCTTGAAAGAGGCTGGCGTTAAGGCTGACCAGATTGAGCTCCAGACTAGTCCCTTAGAAAGTCCGCACTTGCTAGTCACACTGCTAAAACCGACGCGCGAACAGGTTCAAAAAGTGGTGATGACGGTTAATCAGGCAGTAACTCGGAGTCAGCAATTATTCCTGCAAAGTATTGGTGCCGCTTACTCAGTGAAGAGCTGCCAGCCGCTAGAACAGTCAGCCCAACGGCTAGCACTGGCTGATGCGCGCCGACAAATGACACCATTGGCACAAGCGCTGCGGATGCAGGTGGGTGAAATTCTCTTGGTGACCGTTCTACCACTCCAGGGCGCTGCTAGTTCCGTAGGATGTGGCTCAAAGGTTGGAGTTTCGTCCTCCTTACTCGCTACACCCGATGAAACGGCTCTCCCGCCTTACAATGCGGCGGCGGTGCCAGAAGTGAAGGTGAGAAGCCAGATTAGTGTCACCTATGGTATGCAGTAAAAGACTGGAGCCGAGTCGCGTGCACTGCATATCACTCCAACCACGATTCGCTCTACGGCTTGCGTGTCAGAAGAGCAACGGTAGAGCGAAGAAAGTGTTTGCAAGAACCTTCTATGCTGCCAGCGTTCTATAGACGCTCCAGTTTTTGGGGCTGTTGCGTCGAGCGCCATCGCCACAAAGACAACACTGCTATAAATGCGACTGCTATAAGCGCGAGTCCTGTGTAGTTGACGACAGCCCAGCCTCCATCGTTCATCAGCCGACCGGAGAAAAACGTGGCGAAAGCCACAAAGCTCAGCATAAGGAAGTCATGGGTTGCCTGTGTTTTAGCCCGTTCTATCGGCATATAGGCTTGAGTTAGCAACGTGGTCGAGCCAATAAACATAAAATTCCAACCAATCCCTAACAGCAACAGCGCTCCAAAAAAGTGTGATGCCTGGGTGCCCGTCAAATTAATCGCCACACACAGCCCATTCAGGACAATGCCTGCTAGCACAATGGTCAGCACACCAAAGCGCGTAATCAAAAAGCCCGTAACCAGGGACGGCGTAAACATCCCCAGCACATGCCATTGGATCACTGAAGCTGCTACGTGAAAGGGATGGTGTTCCGCAACCATTGCCAGGGGTGTTGCTGTCATCAGTAGCGCCATGACGCCATAGCCAATCATGCTGCCCAGCACTGACACAATGAACACAGGCTGTTGCACGATCGTGCTTAGCTCGCGTCCAGGTTCCTGGTGCTCCGGCTGTACCAGTGGTGGCAAAGCGACGAAGCGAAGGAGCAGCAACGTAAGGCTTTGGAGTAATGCGATTGCCACCAACCCTCCAGCAAAGGTGACAGGCAACCAATCTTTCGTCCAGGTTGCTAACACTGGTCCGATGAAGGCGGCAAGAATGCCTCCTGAAATGACAAGAGCAATGGCACGTGAGCGGTCCGCTTCTGGTGCTACATCCGCCGCCGCAAAGCGGTAATAACTCACAAAACCACCGAAAATCCCATACAGCAGTGTACTCAGACTAAAGAGAACAAAGCTGCCTGCAAAGATTGCATAAACGCCTAACACTGCGCCACTCAAACCGACTAAAACCCCGGTCATGAAGCCGAACTGACGCCCCCACCGCTTAAGGATGAAGGCGGCTGGAATAGTCGTCAGCATCGTTGCCAATTGCAAAATCGCTAGTGGTAAAGTAGCCAAAGCTTTGTCTGGCGCTAAGGTTGAGCCAATTAGGGCAGCCGTGGTAAAGAGCACAATACTGCCTGTCATGGCAAGTGCCTGACAGAGAGCAAGAAGAAAAACAGTTTTTTTAGCAGTCACAGGTAGCGCAATCTAACGGAAGGTCAATAATCTGTAAGGCTGTCACCTTTTAGAAGCATGATATTGCACGTTCCACATAGAACATAAGACCCGATTGAATCTATGTTCCGCTAGAGCAAGAAACCTAAGAACCATGTTTGACGAATCAGAGCACAAAGCTCCCACCGTTTTTGCCGACTGATAGAGCGTTACAGGTACGATCGCCCTTAAAATTGTCCTAAATAATCGCGTTTGCCCAACTCAACGCCACTATGCCGCAGGATATTGTAAGCCGTTGTCACATGAAAAGAAACGTTTGGCAGCATAAAGTACAGGAGATAGGACAGCCCCTCAAAAGTCATTGTGTCTTGACCCACTGGTAGGGTGATCGACTTTTTCTCCGAGCCGTCAATCTGTTCGGGGGTAAGGGTTTCCAGGTAAGCAGTGGTTTTATGCAGTCGATCAATCAATTGAGCAAACGTTGTTTCGTCATCTTCTAGCTTGGGAGCTTCCAGTCCTGCTAATCTTGCAGCTCCCCGTCTAGCGATATCTGAAGCAATTTGAACTTGTCGTCCGAGCGGAAACATATTGGGATAGAGCCTGCTATTGATCAGGACAATCGGATCAATGTTCTGAGCTTCAGCGTGGGCAGCACCCTTCTCTAAAATAGCCACGAGATTATGAAGCGATCGCGTGAGCAAAGGTACTGAAGCTTGATACATGGAAAGGGTCATGACTAATGCTCCTAAATCGCATCATTAAGCGTATTGTCCCTTTTTAAGAGACAAATGCTTGACCTAATTTTTCTGAGTGAAGCGTTGATGCTTAAGCGTCATTGAAATTAAATTGTTGCCACGCCACCAATAAGACAACACACGCTACCCATAATGTCGCTGTTGTCATATAGCAGTCGAAGAGAACGTTAGGAGAGACATCAACCTTGAAACGTCCTTGGAGCAAGGGCTTCGATTCATCCCTTATCCTTCATCCTTTGCTATACGACACCTGGCAAACAACATCGACGGCAAATCTGCTAATGGTGCAGGCGATCGTGGCTCGCTCACTCAAGCTGGATCAGGCTTCCGAGAGCCGCCTTTAGACTAGCAAACTCTTTGTGGCTGGTTGGCTGCGATTACAATGCGGGCACACGCTTCTGCATCAGACAACGCCTGGTGGTGCTCTAACTCGATGCCCAGGTATTCACACACATCTGGCAGTTTCGTTGGATGAAGGTTCCAGGTTTTGCGTGCCAGTTGCACCGTACAAACAAAGGGCTGTAGCGGTCGCGGCATACCATAAAGGTCACAGCAAGCGTAGAGCACGCCTTTGTCAAAGGATGCGTTGTGAGCGGCTAGAAAAGCGGCACCCTGCAAGAAGGGTTGGATTGAAACCCATAATTCACCAAAAGTAGGTTCGTCTGCCACATCTTGCCAGCGAATGCCGTGGATATGAGCAAACCGGAAGGTTGCGCGAGGGGGACGTATCAAATAATGTACCCGTTGCACAAGGCGATCGTCTTCCACACGGATCAAGCCTACAGAGCAGGCACTATCACGACCATGATCAGCGGTCTCAAAGTCCAAGGCAACAAAGGTCGTCATGAGGCAGTCATCCAGAGCCATTAAAGCATCACCTTCATAATCATGCCCAAATGAGGCTAGATCTCACAGATACAGCCAGTTTTAGTCTTGCCACTCTAACTAGACTTACCCACTGCCCTCCTGCGATCGGCTCCGGTTTGATGCTCAAACGTATCGTGTAGTGACGTTGACAGTGGTATCACCGATGGTCAGCTTAAGCAAAAGATCGTTCTGCCATCTGTGCTTGTACCAAATTCAGAAACGACGACCGTAACCTGTGAATCTACTGATTAAGTTAGAACCATCATTTACATCGTTCACCATCCTTCTAACCATGACAGACACATCAAAGAAAACACCCAAATTCCTACGTCAAATTTCTACTGTGGTCCTTACTGGACTGATTCTACTGACAAGTGCAGGGGTTTCAAAGCAAGCCGGACTTGCTTCATCAATGCCTCAAAAGGTTGTGCCTTCATCAAAGTTGATGGCGCAATCAGACTCTTTGCCGCCAACGGTTGAACAAAAGGTACGCCAGTCTGCATCGCAGCAGCTTAAGGTGCCATCGCAAGATGTCAAAATTGTCGGTTTTACGCGACAAACCTGGTCAGACGGCTGTCTGGGACTGGGAGGCGCGGCTGAAAGTTGTTTGCAAGCGATCGTCGAAGGTTGGCGGGTTGAAGTGACCAACGGGCAGCAAAATTTGTTTTATCGCACAGACGGAACTGCTAACGCAATCCGCTTAGAACCGCAGCCCGATGTTGTAACTTTACCAGCCGATGTCAGCCAGCGTTTGCTGCAAACTGTTGCTAGACAAGTGCGAGTGCCAGTCAGCCGCTTGCGTGTTGCAGCGGTCAAACCGGCAACTTGGGATGGTTGTCTAGGTATTTATAAGCCGGGGCAAGCTTGTACCAGAATTGCGATTTCTGGGTGGCAAGCGATTGTAACGGGCGGCGATCGCAGTTGGGTCTATCACCTGGATCAAGCAGCAGACCGAATTGTGCAAAACTCAACCGCAAGCGGCAGCCGCGGCGAATTAGTGCCTTCCTTTATGCCAGAGGAAAACAAGCCTGTACTTGAAGCTAACATTGTTTTTCAGTCGATCGTCAGCGGCGGTCTGATGGGCAAGGTTACACAGATCACGTTAACCAACGATGGCGTGATCACACAATTGATTAGCGCTCCCAATATCCGCTCACGTCCTGTTGTGTTGAAGCGGTTATCTCAGCAACAATTGAAGCAGTTTCAGCAGGTGCTTGAAGCAAAACAGTTCCGCAATTTGAACGGCTTGAGCTATCTCAGTAGTGCTGCATTTGCAGACTATCCAACGACCATGCTGCAAGCAACAGGGAGCACGGTTCAGTATATTGACTTGGAGATGAAAAACCTTCCCCCAGCGTTGCGGCAAGTGATTCAAGCCTGGAAGAAATTGTAATCGCTCTAGAGGGTGTTAAGCATTTTGAAAAGGAGCGACTCTCTGAACTAGCTTCAGCCACAGCTCAAAAAGATGAAGGAATGCTGCATTCCCTCTCCAGCTTGAGTTCTACAAAACTGCATAACACCCTCTAAAGACAGAAGAACAAATATGGCAAGTAACAGCAAAATTGAGTGAACAACCCATAAATTTCAGCTTCCTTAAGGAGGTGTTCTAGATTGATCGATTCACTTTGAGCTACTTGCAAAAGGTGTTGCGTTTGTAGTGGCACAGCTTCCCTGTTAGTTGCCTTTCTCAAGCATCATCCTGCTGCGTATAACCAGTTTAGAAGCCGAAGTGCGATGAGCGTCTGTATCACCGCAGTCTGCATACAATGAAGTAACCGTGCTTTATTGCCGCCCTTGGGGAGGCAGAGCGTGAAGCAAACCGTAGTGAAACCACAGGTCATGCCAAAGCGATCGATGGACACAATCAATGGTAGAGAGCAGGCTTGGTGGTTCTGGTTTCTGGTGCCACTGTATCCCTATCTGCGTCGTCGCACTCTGCGCCGAGAGGTCATACCCGAGACGCTTTGGACCTTTGACCAAGTGCAGGGCATTCTCTACACAGTGGTGCCGATTCGGATGACGGTTATGAAACTTGCAGCCGGTGGCTTACTCGTGTATGCGCCGATCGCTCCCACACGAGAGTGTATCCAACTGGTCAAAGAACTGGAAACCAGCCATGGAGCCGTTCGCTACATCATCTTGCCTACGGCTTCTGGTCTGGAACATAAAGTCTTTGTGCCGCCCTTTGCCCGTTGCTTTCCCGAAGCGCAAATTTTTGTGGCACCCCATCAGTGGAGTTTTCCACTCAATTTCCCCCTGCATTGGCTAGGTTTCCCACGTGGACGCACCCAAATCTTGCCAGCTAATAGTGCTGAGACTCCTTTTGCCGATGACTTTGACTATGCGATCTTAGATATCAATCTGGGTAAAGGTTCCTTTGGCGAAGTGGCGTTGTGGCATAAGCGATCGCGCACCGTGCTAGTAACAGATACGGTGCTGTCTGTGCCAGAACACCCTCCAGCAATCCTTGAGCTAGACCCTTACCCTCTGCTTTTCCATGCACGCAACAGTGCACTGGAGGTGATGGAGGATACCGAAGCAAACCGCCGTCGGGGTTGGCAGCGCATTGCCCTGTTTGCCCTCTACTTTCAGCCAAGTACCCTCAAAACGGTCGGTCTGGCTCAAGCGCTGCGAGACGGTTGGAGTGCACCAACCCATGCTAAGAAAGCCTACTTTGGGTTGTTTCCCTTTCAGTGGCAACCGGGCTGGGAGCGATCGTTTGAGGCTCTGCGTGGGCAGGGGCGTCCCTTTGTGGCTCCGATCCTCCAGACCTTCATCCTCGACCATAACCCACAAGCCGTCCTAGCCTGGGTTGATCAAGTAGCCAGTTGGGACTTTAAGCGGGTTATTCCCTGCCACTTTGATGCGCCCATCACAACGACGCCTGAGGCGTTCCGGCAAGCGTTTGCTGTGTTTGAACCCGCCTGCCCTGAGCAGGAAACGTTTGGTAGTACGAGTCATCCGCTGCCGTCAGAAGATGTCGAATTTATCAGAAAGCTGGAGGCGCTCCTGGATCAGCGGGGTCTGACAAAGCCCCCCAGACAGTGAACCAGTCTGAACGGCTCTTCTCGTTCAGAAAGCTCCCTATTTTTAGCACAACCCCAAAAGCACAGGGCAAGGGTTAGACGTACAGGGGATTAGGCGCGATCGCGTGTCTGAGCGTTAAACCAGGGGCATGTTTAAGCAAGCAGCGCTGAGGCACACTTAAAGGCGATCGAGGAGGACGATGAGCGGCTCTAGGAGATTCTCAGGTTAAAGCGAATGACTGCTGCTTTTCTACCGCCGTCTGTAGCTGAGATTCGAGACGCGGAGGCGATCGCCCTCCTGCAAAAAATTGAGCGTCGTGTTGTTCAGGTGCCATTTCAGGAGGGTATAACTGCTGTGGCGACCGCTTCTGTCCATTACACGCCGGAGGCATCGCCTCCCTTACCTGGCGCTACTCCCATACTGTTGCTGCATGGCTTCGACAGTTCCCTGTTGGAGTTTCGACGCTTGCTTCCCCTTCTAGCAGGTAGCCACGAAACATGGGCGATCGATCTGTTTGGCTTTGGGTTCACCGCCTACGTTCCTACGGTTGCCGTCAAGCCTCAAAGCATCCGGCAACATTTGCTTAGCACGCTAGAAACTTGTGTGAAGCAACCTGTTGTTTTAGTGGGGGCATCTTTAGGGGGTGCAGTGGCGATCGACTTTGCCTTGCATCATCCCAGTTGGGTGCAAGCACTCGTTTTAATGGATAGTGTTGGCTTCTCTGGTAGCTTTCCAGTCGGGCAATTTCTCCCTCAGCCGCTCATCGAATTAGGTGCCGAGTGGCTGTATTGGCGTAAACACGCTGCTCTGGCTGCCGCCTTAGTGCTGCCAATGATGAATCCAACCCTGGTCGATGCCCTGCGTTGCTCGTTGCTGCATCAGGAGATGCCGGGGTGGAAGGAGGCAATTACTTCGTTAACTCAGAGTGGTGGCTATGCGGATCTAAGCGAACACGATCGCGTGAGCCAAAGGCAACGTATTGCTCAAGTCACTCATCCCACTTTGATTCTGTGGGGAGACGCGGATGATGTTTTAGGAACCGTAGATGCCACTCGGTTTGAGCAAGCTATTTGCACCAGTCGGCTGGTTTGGATTAAGGGCGCGGGTCATGTACCCCACTTCGATCAACCCCAGGTCGTTGCAGAGCATCTGCTAGCCTTTGCGCGGCAGACCAGAGGTTGATCGATATAGTCATGCCCATTAGCACTACGGCAAGGAAACCCAGGTACCATGAAAGCCATAGGGAACCCGCTGTGGCATCTGTATGCGGGCGATCGGTTCAGCGCTCATTGCTTGAGTGCTAACGATGACTAATTCAGATGTATCCTGAGCTTCATCATGCACAAAGGTCATCAACCAGCCATCATCTTCAACGGTCGAGCCTGGTCGTGGCACAAACACACCCTCACCGCCGTAGCGTCCTGTGCCAAACGAATGCACTTGAGCGCTCTGATACTCCAAGTCAAACTTGAGTAAACCATCAAATTTAGGCATTTCGGTTGGAGCAGTCTTGCCAGCGTAACCATAGCGGGTCTGCCGTCCCAAATACTGTTCATTAGTGCGGGGAAATTCGCAGGGGCGATCGTCCAGGGTTTGTTCCTGCACAGCGCCAGTCTTTAAGTTGAACCGCCAGCGATGGAGCAAGGGCACATCACTCCCAACCCCACGATTATCGCCTTCATGGGTACCAGGAGTCGTGCCTAAAACACTGGTGCTGCTCATCCGGCAGGCGATTAAAACAATGTCATCTCCCGCTTCATAGGCATTCAGGGTATGAAAGACGTAGCAACTTGACGCTTCAAACCAGCGAATCGTCTGGTTATCACCATGCCGAGGCAGAATCCCAAACCGACTGGGGCGATCGTGCTCAAAGGCAAAGGCAGGTTCTCCCCGTTGCAGCCGTTCCAGGCGGAAGGTAAGGGGCAAGTCCATAAAAATGGTGTAGTGCTCTGTGATGGCAAAGTCATGCATCATCACCCCAACTGGCAAATCGATTGGGACGGTTCGCAGTACTCCCTTAGCGGAGACAACGCTGTATTTGACGTAGGGCGGTTGTGCTAGCGAATAGCCAAAGAACATCATTTCTCCCGTCACCGGATCTACTTTGGGATGGGCAGTCACCGGAGAAGCCAGCTTGCCGTTGAAAGTTTGAGCGCCAATCGTCTTCAGACTCGGTACCGCGATCGCGTGCGGTTCGCCGCCTTCCCAGAGCGCCAGCAGTCGATCGTCATGCCAGACGAGAGCCGTATTCGCCACATTTTTGAAACCAGCCTGTGAGGGTTCCAGCAAGCCACCAAACAGCGATCGCCCGGCTTGCCGCTCTCGCTCAAACCCCTGCGTCTGAATATAGCGATTGCGGTAGCTGGCTTTGCCGTCCTGGATATGGACTCCATGCAGCATCCCATCGCCATCAAACCAGTGATAACGACCCAACGGTGGAAACTGGGGATTAGGACCGTTGCGGACAAACATCCCATTTAGTTCAACTGGTAACTCACCCAGAATGGGCAAGGCATCGACAGTTACCTCCGTCTGGACGGGAGCAAAGTTATCGGCGAGATAGGGGTTGAGGGTAGCTGTCATAGGGGTGAGAAATAATTTACAGCATGGCTGCAAGCTTGCTGTGGGCACACCTTGATCCTACCTGTAAGTAAGAGTGCTCGGCTTAACGGTGGTTCATCTGGCAGAGTCACTCTTGAAGCCGCGCTACAGTCAGTTAAGGAAATTTCTAGCAAACAAAATACCCGTAGGGGCATGTTTGCTACCAACGTGATCGGCTATGAGCCAAGATTCTGGCAAAACCTGCCCCCTACAAACGGTACACTCCTTCTCAGAAAGCTCCTAAGCCTGTTCTTGCCACCGTTTTGGCAGTAGTACAGTCCTATGAGCGTGCCGTTAAGGTGCTGGTAAAGCAAACTCCTGCGCCGCATACATCTGTCCGCTCAGCGGGTCAATGACGATGCCATAGCCAAAACGAGTGTAATATCGCTTCAGCAGGTTTTGCCGATGCCCTTCGCTATACATCCAGCCTTTCTGCAACCGCTCCAACAACCCGTAATTGAGGCGTATACCGAGTGCGCCAGTTTGGTGAGCGATATTCTCTCCTACTTCCCCCTTGCCACCCAACTGCACAAAGCGATCGGTCGGGGTTTTGCCTTCTGGGCTAACGTGGGCAAAGTAGTGGCGGGTCAGCATATCCTGGCTATGTTGTTGTGCTGCCTGAGAGAGCAAGGGGTCTTCGACTAGTGGTGGCAAGCCGTTGATCTGACGATCGCGATTAACCAGGGTGAGAGCAAACTGCCGCAACTGCGGTAGCGAGCGAGCCGTGTTGGCAGTCAGTAGAGAGACTTTTGGCTGACCAATCCGCCAGTCCTGACCACCCTTGCCATTGTCAAAGTAGTAAGACTCTCTGGCATAGTAAAGGCTCGTCATTACCATCAGGACGATAAGAAGGATGTAGCGCCTAACCGTTGACCAGTTTTTGCCATCGGCTTTTCGTCTGTAGGTTCGTTTCATCTCTTACCCCACTTTTCCCAGTGCTACTTCTAACCCTGCTCAAACTCCGAAGGGCGATCGCTCATCACCAACTGGTCTACGGCTTCCTCCTGCTTCAGGCGTACTGTACTGATGGGGCAGTTATGCATACGATTTTATGCTGCTTCATAGTGCCAGCAACAGTGCAGCGTAGCCGACTGCCCCAGCTGCAAACGCCCAGAAGTGGCTGTCTCGGTCTTCTGGCAGTTCTTCTTTAAGTACATTGAGCACTATACCGCCTGCCAGAAAGGCAAACAGAACCGCGATCGCGGCTTGAGAAAGCTCTGTACCAGCACTGATTGCCCATCCTGCAATTACAGCCGCCGCTAAAATCCAGCGTCCACTCTGGTCGTACCGCTTCTTGTGATGTTCCCGTAAGCCGTAGTCATTGACCACAAAGTGGAGTGCCATGGCGATCGCAAACAACAGCAGGTTGATGAAGCCGGGTACTTCCCGATGCAAAAGTAGATAGCCAATCAGAACGTTATAGGCACCAAACGAAGCGATATGTAGCCAAAAAACATTAGGACTAGTTACGTCCCCGTTTCCACTATCCTGATTGCGTTGCCGCGATACTTTTGCAGCACGCTCCAGTCCATAAAATACTGCTAAGCCAAGTAATGCGATTAGATAGACATGGTGCTCTAGAAATGCTATTTCGGCATCTAAGTGTTCTTGAACCGTCGTTTGAGCTTTACTTAGGTCAGGCAAAATATGCACAAACACATAAGCAACTGAAACACCGCTGCCGATCGAGAGCCAATGATGGCGCGGAGTCGATCGAATGAAGCGTAAGCGACCAGCAAAGAGATGTATGAGCGCCAGTCCTGCTGCCAGTAGACCTGTTAGAACAACAAGTTGGGTTGAAGGAGCCGTCGCTTCTGAGATTGCAGCAAGCATATTTACAATATTGGCTTCACTATCCTTAGCTTGCTGTAAATCCTATTGAAGCGAGTCTTTCAAGGAGTTGATCTTTCTAGTTAACGTTTATAAGTTGCTTGAATTATAAGGGCGTTGCGATCGAGTTTACGGTTCGAGACTGTGGCTCACTTGCACTGCGTTGAAGGAGCACCGCCCCAGGCTTGAGGCAGCACTTTTGCAAGCTGAGCTTTTTCAAAACGAGCGAGACTCAACAAATCTGTTGACTGGTTGGCAAAGCGCTCCGTTGGCAGAGCATAAGCAAGCGCGGCAAGATAATGAGCCTTCGCCACAGCTTGCTTGACTCTGGCATCATGAAAGCCATACGGATAAGTGAAGTACTTCACGGGGCGATCGAGTCTCGCTTCCAAAATCTTCTTTGAATCCACAACTTCTTGTGCCAGCTTTTGGTTAGAGAGTCTGGTAAGCGCCGGATGCGTTTGGCTATGAGAGGCAATAGTCACAAGCGGATCATGTGCCATCGTTTTCAGCTCTTGCCAGCTCACATGAGTCCGACCAACATTTACACCGACCCAACTGGTGTGAATCGAGAACACTGCCGGGTACCCATACTCCTTCAGGAGCGGATAGGCATAGCGATAGTGCCCTCCATAGCCATCATCAAATGTCAGTAAGATGGGTTTTTCAGGTAACAGGCTGCCAGTGCGAAGATGATCCATCAAGCGATCAAGGCTAATCGGGGTCACCTGACTCGACTTAATCTGCTCAAAGTGCTGTCTCAATTCTGTCGGTGTTAAGTCATAAGGGACTTGCTTGACTGGCAGAATGTCGTGATACATCATGATAGGCACTCTCGCCTTCAAAGCCCCAGGGTGCACCTTTGGAAAGGGTGCAGCAGACAAGGTTGGAGCGTTGACACGACAAGCAGGCAAAGGGCGTGGTAGTTGTGCGATCGCATAAGAGTGAGAAGTCGGGTGTGCAACACTTGAGCAGGTTGCAAGCAAAAGTATTGTGGTGAGAAACAGGGTGAAAAAGCGGTTCATCGTTTCGTGCTTTGAAGCTCGTTTCTTAGCATTACAAGACAACAGCGACGTTAACCGCAAAAACAGCAACTAAAAAAATCAAAGTAGGGTGAGTACGCTCGCAGAGCATGACTCGCAGCAATTTGCGCTCAACTAATTTGCTTTCACACCTTGAGCGCTGGATAATGCCTTGCAATGATGCATCGAAATATTGAGGAGTGCTGTCGGCTACAGCAATTCAGGTACGATCGCACTCACGCTTTCAAGCATAGAGGCACTGACTAAGCGCTAGAGGTAAACGAGATGAACCAAGCAGAGAAAGTCGTGTGGTTGCGTGAGCAGACAAGCTTGAGTGCTCTTTCGGATGGCGTTTTGGACGCGATGGCAGCCGCCATGCAGGAAGAGTCGGTGCAGGAAAACCGTCGACTGGTGCTGGAAGACACGTTTCCAGACGCACTGTATATTCTCAAAACAGGGCGGATGGAGAGCTATCGTACCAGCAAAACGGGGCTTGCAAATGCGGTAAGCCTGCTGCCAGGAAGCATTCTGCACCTAAAAGAACTGACCCTGGAGCAGCCTGCTGAACAAACTGTCATTACCCTTACCGATTGCGTAGTCTGGACGATTTCCAAAGCCGACTTTTTGGCGATCGTCCAGCAGTATCCTGAACTCACCCAGACACTCTCGCGTCAGCTAGCAACTGCACTCGATGAGGTTTCGGCACAACTGACCTATGAGCGAGCGCGGCAAACGGCGCTGCGTCCTTACTTAGTACCTAAAGTGCGACGGGGGATTGTTGGTTCTAGCCGTTATGCTACACGCTTGCGGCAGGAGATTAAGAAAGCCGCAAACGATCGACAATCGGTGCTGGTCTTTGGTGAACCAGGTTTAGGCAAGGACAACGCCACAGCGCTGATTCACTTTGGCTCCCGCTATCGTCAGGAACCAATGATCAAAATTGACTGTGACACCTTGCAAATCAGTGGTTCAGAGCTTTTTGGGCGTGTCGGTGGCAAGCCAGGGCTGCTGGAGTGGCTGGGTGAAGGCACGCTGTTGCTCAACAATGTGCAGGAGTTGGCACCAGACTTGCAGACTAAGCTCGTACGGCTGCTGGAAACAGGAGAGTATGAACCTATTGGGCGCGAGGGCGAACCGCCTCCAGCGCCGCGTGAGAGTCAGGCTCGTCTGGTCATGACTTCAGAGAAAGTGTTGCCAGCATTAGAGCGCAAAAAACTGGTTGGGCACATCATTCGAGTGCCGCCGCTGCGTGTGCGAAAAGCCGATATCCTGTCGCAGGTTGAGTATTATTTGAGCCTGTATTGTCGGGCTAGAGGCTTGGTGAAACCAACGGTAACACCAGAGGCACTGCGGCGGTTACAAGGTTATGACTTTCCCGGCAACTTGACCGAGTTGGAGAATCTGGTCGAGCGGGCATTGCTGCAATCGAATGGTGCCGCCGCTCTTACAGAAGAAGTGTTCTGGGCAGCCAGCGTTAAAACTAGACGGTTTCGCGTCAACCTGCTGAATGCAGCACCGAAGCTGCGTCAGTTTCTACGGAGTCCTTGGTATCCCGATCGCATTAATTATGGCTTTACGCTAGGCTTTTTTGCTGTGGTGGTTGCTGTGCTAATGCTGGGACCCCAAAGCCGCGATCGCAATATTGCCCTCAATTTCTTTTGGGCATGGTGGTGGATGCTCATTCTGGCAGCCTTTCCCTTTGTGGGACGGCTTTGGTGTTCCGTTTGTCCCTTTATGATTTACGGTGAACTGGCACAGAAAGTTTCGCTCTGGCTCTACCCCCGTCAGCTACTACCCTGGCCCCGACAGCAGGCAGAAAAATGGGGCGGTTGGTTTCTGTTTGGGATGTTTACACTCATTCTGCTGTGGGAAGAGTTGTGGAACTTAGAGGACACTGCCTACTTATCTGGTTGTTTGCTGCTGCTGATTACTGCCGGAGCCGTCATTTGTTCTATGTTGTTTGAGCGTCGGTTTTGGTGTCGCTATTTGTGCCCGATCGGCGGCATGAATGGATTGTTTGCCAAACTATCAATGGTTGAACTCCGTGCCCAACAAGGCATTTGTTCTGCTACTTGCACCACGTATCAATGTTACAAAGGCGGACCGCAAAAGGGCGAAGGGCAAGAAACAGGCGGTTGTCCCCTATACTCCCATCCAGCACAGCTTGAAGATAACCGGGATTGCGTCCTCTGTATGACCTGTCTGAAAGCCTGTCCACATCGATCGGTCGAGTTAAACCTGCGTCCACCAGGCATTGAACTGTGGACGACTCACCAGCCCATGTATGCCGAAATTTGTTTGCTGTTTCTACTCTTAGGCGCAGTTTTCCTACATCGCTTACCGGAGCTTGAGGAGCAGTTTGGCTGGCAGTTACATCTAGAAAATTTTGGCATTCACGCAGGCGTTTCATTGGTAGTGTTATTGGTACCAGGGGCAATCGCGATCGCTGCTCATAGTCTTATCCGGCTACTACAGCGAAGCTATAAGCCCCGCCCCTTTTTAGAATTGGCGTATGGCTATCTGCCACTCGTTTTGGGCGCAAGCCTTGCCCATTACCTGAAGCTTGGCTTAACAGAAACGGGGCAGGTGATTCCTGTAACGTTTGCCACCTTCGGGTTTGGTACAGCTAACTTACCGATCGCGACTGTCGATCCTGCTGTCATCGCCTTTCTGCAAAGCGTCACGCTCATCTTTTCCTTTTGGTGCAGCGTCATTTTGACCCAAAAGCTGGCGCGTCAATCACTGCTAAACTTGCTGCCTCAACACCTTGCCCTGCTAGCGATCGGCTCTTTTGCCTGGAAAGTCATTGTAGGGTGGTAAAGAGGGTGTAAACAGAATTGGGTTAGCCGTCAGACCGCTTTGGGGGACGATCGCGATCGTCCCAGTCTTTGCCTTTAGGTTTGCTGTCGCGTTGCTTTGGGGCACGATCACGATCGTCTCGGTCTTTACCCTTAGGTTTGTTGTCGCGTTGCTTTGGGGCACGATCGTCCCAGTCTTTGCCTTTAGGCTGCTTTTTCCCAGATGGTGTAGGTTTACGGAAGGCAGAATCAACGTTCGGCCGCTCGCTCGACTTTGGTGCTTTGTTTGGTTTATCCGTTTTTCCGGCTTTCTCTGGCTTTCCGGCTTTCTCTGGCTTTTTGGCTTTAGACAGCTTCTCAACTCTGGGAAGTTCTTCGGTGCTAGGTTTATCTAGTCTAGTCGGTGCTTCGGCGTTAGGTGAATTCTCAAGCCTAGGCTGAGTCTCGACTCTCAGCAGATTTTGTGGAGCCGCTTCCTTACTTTGTTCTGCCTGCCGTGGTGACGCAGACGGTGACGGCAACACTAGCTGCCCGGGCTGTATCCGGTCAATAATCGGTAGCGTTGTCATTTGCGCTTTTTTGAAGCTGCGTAGGATGGGGTCGGTCGCGCGTTTTTGTCGCCACTCAGCACGACTCATGCGTCGCACGCGCTGTCGGATCTGACGAATGTCGCGATCGCCGGGTCTGATTCGTACTTCTTCTGCTGTCTTAAGCAGCACTTCCTCAGTTTGCCCCGTCAAACGCACCGCCACCAAACCTTCCCAGGCAAAAAACAATACCCCTTCCTTGGGGTCTTTCGGAATTTTGACAAACACGGTTGTGCCACGAATGCCTGCTACAGCGGTGGGGGTAATAATCTCAGTCGGCAACTTTTTCCCAGGCTGCACCCAGGTAATCATGTCGCCAGCAGTCAGACTAAGGCGATTGCCATGCTGGAGTTTCAACACTGCATCGCCAGCCAGCCGAAATGCTAACCCGTTATCCAAGTCAATTTGAGTTAAAGCTTGCCCTTGAGTCCGAATAGTTTCACCGACTTGCAGCCCCATGCCTTCTTTAGCAGGCTCTTCTTGAGCTGTATTGAGCAAGCGCACAAAAACGGGCAACTTCTGAATTTCGCTAATTTTGGCGATCGGTTTAAGAACAGCAGGTTTGGGTAACGCAGTTGGCGAAATGACAGCAGTCGGGGCTGTATCAGGCGCAGATGAAGAGCAAGCAGCCAATAGCCCTGCTAAAACAATGGCGCTAAAGCGACCCATGTTAGTCAATTGCATAGTTATGCCCAAGTCCTAGCGCGAAGCAGCAGTAAAGAAATAAGCGTTGCACCCTTGATCCTGGTTAGCCGCTCCTGATTGGTACTATACCGATCAGAATCATCCTGCTGCCATTAAAGCAGTATTGCCGTTAGTTCAACAGGCGGCGAACAGTAAAGATAACCGACCGACTTGGGTAACTAAATGCAAGCCCTCTCTCCTAAAGGATGAAAGAAACGGGTTGCTTTATTTTGAGAGTAGGCTGCGGCTGCGGTCAAGAAGCCCTACTAAAGTAGCCCTTACTAAGCGTTGTGATAGCAACAGACTCTAACTTTATACTGCACATCTGCCTTAGTGTTGCGGGTTCTTGGCAACAGGCGATGCTTTGCTTAATGCCAGCCAGGTGCAGCTAGCTACGACTCCATCAACCACCAAGCCTTGCTGCCGCTGAAAGTGCCGTACAGCCTTATCGGTCTGCTGTTCAAAGGAGCCATCGACTACGATCGCCGTTTGCCCAACAGCCTGTAACGCTTTTTGTAGCAGCACGACGGCTTCGCCAGCACTGCCCCGCTGTAGCAACGGCATTTCGATCGGGGCACCTGTGTAGAGCGATCGCCAGGTGCGTGCATCCACAACGCCACTGCTTGGCAAAAAGACCCGTTTTTGAAAGGCTCTTACTGCCTGTTCAAGACACTCACCAAAGTAACCATCTACCGCACCCTCATAAAGGCTCCAGTTGATCAACAATTTTTGGATTTCGATTACTTCTATCCCGCTGGCACCACGTTGTAACAGCGGTTTTTGACACGATTGATTGGTCACGGGCAAGCAAGGCTCAGAACTGGATAGAGGAGACATCGTAGCGCCTCAAAGCCATTGGACTATCTACTAAAGTACTGAGTTACGTTTGCAACAACCTCATCACAAAGTGTCACCCAATAGGGTGAATAGAGTCGTTTTTACTCTCTACTCCTAGACTTCACTTGCTACCAATGGCTGGCTAGACGTAGTAATCGCCAACGTTTTGTGCAGCTTTTTGATCGTGCTAAGGGTTTGCTGGTAGTTTGCCGTATCGCCTTGCTCAGAAAAGAGTTCGGCAGCTTGGCGGAGGTCTTCGATCGCATCCAGACGATGCCCGATTTTGACGCGGGCAAGTCCCCGGTAAAAGTAGGCAATGGCATCCTGCGGGTTCAACCGAATGACCTCGGTGTAATCTTGAATGGCACCCAGTTTATTTTGCAGTCGAGTGCGTGCCAGACCCCGATAAAAGTAGGCAGTGGCAAAGTCGGGGTATGCTTGAAGCGCAAAGGTGTAATCTTCGATCGCACCCATTTTGTCACCCAGTTCAGAGCGTATGAAGCCGCGATTACAGTAGGCAATGAAGTTTTCGGGATTGTGCTGCACGGCTTGCTCAAAGTCTGCCATTGCACCATAGCGATCGTTTTTGTCATACCGAGCCAGCCCACGGTTGTTGTAGGCAACATCATCACGCGGTGCAATGCGGAGGACTTCGGTGTAGTCAGCGATCGCACCCTGGCGATCGCCCAGATCGTAACGAGTAGAGGCGCGGTTGAAGTAGGCGATCACGTCATTAGCATCCAGCACCGGATCGTCAAACCGATCCACTAAACCTTGAATCACATCCGCATCGATCGTGCGTAGCCCGACGGCTGCCTGCGGAAAAACAGCACTGGCAGTCGCAACTGACTGAGCGCCCAGTAAGGCATAGCTGCGATCGCACACCAAAAAATGTTCATCCGTACCCAGCACCTTAAAGCGAAATTGCGTAGGATACTGCCGCTTTAGTTGGGTCAACTGGTTGAGCATTGTGTGAAGAAAGCCTTTTTGGGTTGGCTCAAGGGCGCGGCGACGATCGAGCGATCGCGAGGTATGCCCCTCACTCATATTACCCAGATGCCCCCAGCCAAAATCCAGGCAGCCATTGCGATCGAGAAAATCCCTAAATTTTTGGATCAGCGCCTCATCTAACGTTTGGGCATTGGGATAGGGATAAACCACAATTAACCGTGCCTGTGCATTGTCTAAAGCTTGCTCCAGTAAGGCACGGCTGTAGCCCGTTGCTTGTCCGTGCTGCTGGTGCCCTTTGACATCAAACACCAGTTCATACGCTGGCGGTTCATTGGGTTGGAGTTGCTGCACGATGTCTTCTAGATGCGTTTTTACGGCTGCATCTACTTGTGCCTCTACATCAACAGCATTACTCTCTGCCCATTCCACCCGTGCAGACAGATACTTAACCTGGCTTTCGAGGGCGGAAGAGTCGAGCACTTGAGGCAGGCGGTTGACCCAATCACGCAGCGTTTTTTGCTGATGCTCCAGGGTTTGGGTAAATTGCTGCACGCCCGACAACTGCTGCTGAAGTTGCCCCATCTGGTTCGCGACCAGACTCTGCATATCCGTTCGCAGGTGAGTAAGGTCAGTGGCGATCGGCAACTGGTTCAGGCGATGTTCTAGAGCGCCGACCGTTGCTTTTAGTCCTTCGACGATCGAAGGATCAGGTTGCAGTAAGCCTGTTTCCAGGATTGACCCAAAGCCATGCTCATTCATGTTCAGCTTGGCTGTAATCGTATCAAGCTGCTTCTTTAAAATCGTCGTCGCCATCTTAACCGGCGTGACTGTTTGATCTAGAACCTCTTGCTGCTGGCTAATTTGCTCAATTTGGGTCTTCAAACGTGCTAGCTCACGCCGCGACACGACCTCACCCAGCATCTTCACCAGCGAATCAACATCTTGCTTAAGGGCGCTGGCATCAAAGGGGGTTGGCAAATTATTCAGGCGACGATTGATATGGTTAATTTGATCCTGCATGACGCGAGGATTGTTGTTACGCTGCTCTTCGCCCAGCGTTTGCAGGTTGCCCCGCAGTTGAGACAGTTCTGTTTTCAGTTGGGTAAGCGCTGAGTCTAAGTCATCAGCGCGATCGATTGTGCATAAACGACCTAAGTATGCCGTTACCTGGTTCACAGAGTCAGCCAGATTAGTATAGTCAGCCTGTAGCTGTTGCACCTCCTGGGCAAGCAAGCGCCATTCTGGTTTTGCTAGTTCGCGTTTAATTTGAGTTAGATCCTGAGCCAGCCCAGCGGCTCCTGCTGCCGTTTCATGTAGGACAGATTTTCTCAAGCTAGCCAGATCTAAGAAATTAGGCAAGACCTGAATTTGTTGCCGCAGCGCACTAAGGTCTTCAGAAAGTTTCTGATCTATTTGCCTTACAGAGGTGTCTGTATGTGCTAACGTTGCTTCTTCTAGTCGCCGACGGTTTACTAAATTAACCAGCAATAACGCCGATACAGGCGCTGCTGTAAACAAAATCTGCTGCGAGGCAACAGAGGCTAGTGAGCCAATGCCTGCACCGACTAGCAAAGCATACTCCGAAAGATTGAGCCAATTACGGTTCTTCACAGCTTCCTCAAACCGTTTGTGTAGGGTTGATCGATTGTTTGTAAGGGCTGCTGTGGCTGTAGATGCACCAGCAGGATGTCAGAATGTAGCGGGGGCTTAAGTGTCTCTAACTTTCTTCACAACCTGCCTGTGCAATCAGGAAATCCTTAACACAAGAAATTCTGCTTACTAAAGAGTGTGGTTCTAGCTTTACCCCTACTACGGCAGGCAAGGAACCAGAGCATACATCTGGACAAGCCAGGTTTGTCCAGGAACATAAAGTTCCTAGAGTAGCGGCTCTTTAAAGAAATACAGAATGATCTATAAGTATATTTACTGATTAGATGAAAATTGTGACTCTTGTATTAATTAACTACCTAGATTCGCGGAGAGCCACTTGATGCAACTGTCATACTAAGCCTCTCTAATAATAAGATTGTGTGAAGCACTTTAGCTGACAGGAACACTTCCTACGTGATACACCTTAGGATACATTTTCAGTGAGCGTAGGAAACATAGGAATTACTATAAAAATTACAGTAGTAAGTGAGAAATTTACAGTAATTCAGTATGTAATTATCCTATGCTTAACTGAAGCAAACTAACAAAATGGGTCTAAAGAAAGAAGCTACATCTTTTTTCTTCAAGGAAGATTGTATCTTTACACAGCAGCTCCATTGCCAACACAAGTATTCATACAAAAAGCACAAAGGAAGTTCATTAATTTGTAGTTGATTGTTCTTTGTGCAAGTGTTTAGCGTATGAATCTAGTATGAGTAACCTTGCTCGTAGCTTTACTATAAGGACAATTGTGGCTCCAGTAGCTGTTATTGGAGCTGGCTTTGCTTTAGCCGATTGCTCTATCGAGCGCATAACAACTAATTAAATAATCCACCTTTCTTTGATTAAGTAGGAGCCTGCACTGATGTATCATATTCTTTTAAGCAGAGACTTTGATTTAGAAGGCATTGAGCGTGAAGCCCAGGCAGGCAAACGTCCGCGTCACGTTATATGGAATCTCAGCCAAACATTAGGAGCAACCGTTCACGTTCCCACTAACGACCCACTTACTCTCTTTGACTGGCTGTGCTCGAAGATCATTGGGCAACCCGAACAGTGGGCGCTGGCTCGGCGCTTAGTGTCTCAGCTTACAGAACACGATACTGTCTTCTGTTTAGGCGAAGATGTGGGTTTTGCGCTGGCAATACTTTGCAAATTCAAGGGCAAGAGACCGAAATTAGCGGTTTCAGTGATGGCTCCCTATCGGAGACGTGTGCGACGCCTGTTAAAGTTCTTCCGCCTCAGCGATCAAATTGACCTCTTTGCCGTCAATACTCAAATAAAAGCAACCTATATCCGTGATTATTTGCAGCTTTCTGGCGATCGTATCTATCAGCAGCCAGAGCAAACTGATATTCGATTCTTTAACCCTGGTGCCGCACAGCCCAAAACGAGACCATTGGTTGTCAGTGCTGGCTTAGAACAGCGAGACTATCAAACGTTGGCTACTGCCACACAAGCTCTGGATGTTGACGTGAAAATTTGTGCCGTTTCACCTAACGCATCGGCAAAGACAAAGGTTGTGTTCCCAAAAGTCATGCCTGATAACATGGCTTCCCGACACTACGACTGGTCTGAGTTTTTGCAACTTTACCGCGATGCCGATGTTGTGGTCGTTAGCCTTTTGTGGAATAACTACTCGGCTGGACTCACAACGCTCATAGAAGCGATGGCATGTCGGCGACCCGTCGTTATGACCCGTACCCCCGGTCTTGCCGACGAATTGATCAACTTAGGGCTTGTCACTGGAGTTGAGGCTGGTGATGCTGCTGGACTGCAACACGCTATTACACACTTGCTAGAGCATCCTGAAGTAGCTGCTCAACAAGCGGAAGCGGCTTATGCGCGCATTTTGAGCGAGCATACCAGTGAATACTATGTCGAGAGTATGATCGCTCAACTGCAACAGTTAGGTAACGTGCCCCAACCTGAGTCCTTTGCAGCACCTTTGCCAGCTTAATGTCTCTAAACTCAATACTCGTCTTGGCTCCTCACTAATCAGTGAAATGAGGGTGATTGCGATCGACTTAATAGCTTTCTTCTTTTATACCAATTCCCTTTCTACACGCTACGAAGTAAGATTCCCCTTCATAAGCGGGAGCTTCATAAGCGGGATTGAGGAAAATTAAGTGGAGAAAGCTATAGCCAGCATTTTTTAGATTGATACTATTGGCAACATTTCGATCGCGCTTGCTTCTAGCAAAGAAATCTGTTTGATAGGCTAATGTAACTTATTGAATAGATTTTTACGTTGCCAAAGTCTTTTTTAACAGCTTGTGGGATAGGCGCTTCTTCCCCCTGCGCTGCTTTATCTCTAAGTTTTATAGGCTATTTTTGCTGCCGATCTTTTTGTATCTTGCTATTGTTGCCTTAATGTAGGTTAACGACCCGCTCTGCTCTTAAAAATCAGAAGAAACCTAGACTTTGTTTTGCGGTCTATGTCTCTGCGTCTGTTAAAGAAAAAGATGTAGTGTGTCAGTGAGCTTAGTCGGATTATTGTTGATTGCTCTCCTATCAAGAGCTGATTCATGTCGCTACACAAAGTGTGGTGAAGTAAGCAGCGTTGCCACAAGGTTCAAAATCATTTGGCTGTAGACAGTGAACCTGGAAAGACAGTGAACCTGAGAGTTCCTCCGTTCTGCCCGATCAATGCTGGTAGGATGCTGGCAGAATTATATCCCCGTATGGACTAGGCATCTTGCAGGCTCAGGCTATAATGCTCAACAAGTTGGGTTGGGTAGTTTTTAGACGGGTAGGCTTTGCCACCTAAGTTCAATAAGAAGGATCGCTTGTAGTGACAAAAACTGAAAGAGGCGCGCATGTGCAACAGTCGGATCAAGCCAGTCAGCCTCATAGTCACTTAGGCGCTACTGTTCCTCCACAACCATCGATCGCCATCCCACCATCTCAAAGCAATCCTCCTGCAAGATGGCTGTTAAAACGTTTAGCCCTGGTTGCGGCAGCGGCAGTCTCTACTGCGATCGGTATGACAGTGGCGATGATGGTGCCATTGCCAACGGGTGTCGCGTCGAGTACAGAAGGGGAGAAGTCACCCAACGGTAGTCTTTGGCAGTCTGGCTTTCAGTATCAGGTCGGTCGCCCAGTTAACATCCTGGTTATGGGGATCGATCGTGTCCCCCAGGCTAAGGCAGGCTCAAAAGAACTTTTTAATGGACGCAGTGATACGATGCTGCTGCTACGAGTTGACCCTACTGATGACTCAGTAAAGCTGCTGTCAATTCCACGTGATACTCAAGTCAGTATCCCTACAGTTGGTGTCACTAAAGTCAATGATGCCAATGTGAGGGGAGGCTCTGAGCTAGCTGCCAGAACGGTCAGTGGTCTTTTGAATGGCATATCGATCGATCGATACGTACGAGTCGATACAGCAGCATTTCGAGAACTCGTTGATTTGCTGGGCGGCGTTGAGGTCTATGTGCCTGAGAAAATGTCCTACGTTGATCAGACTCAGAAGCTGAAGATTGATCTCTCTCCTGGCTTACAAACTCTTAATGGCGACCAAGCCGAGCAGTTTGCTCGTTTTCGGCAGGATGCCTACGGTGATATTGGGCGCGTTCAACGTCAGCAAACTCTGCTCAAAGCGTTGCTTAAACGCCTGACGAACCCCCTCGTGCTGCCCCGGTTACCCGGGTTGGTTTCGGCAATGCAGAAGTACATTGATACAAATCTGAGCCTGGAGGAAATGATTGCACTGACCAGTGCTGGACGCAAGCTAAGCCAAGGCAACTTTAAAATGGTGATGTTGCCAGGGCGCTTCAGCAATCCTGACGAGTTTGTTGCCAGCTATTGGATTATGAACCCTGAGGGGCGCGATCGGGTTTTGCGGCAGTATTTTGACGTAGAGGCAATGGATGCAGCGACGAATCAACTACGCACTCAAGACCTTAGAGTTGCCATTCAAAACGCATCTAGTAAGCCAGATGCAGCTAATGAACTGCGCGCTTATCTGTCGAACCAGGGCTTTTCAAACGTCTATATCGCCTCTGACTGGTCTGACAAACAGAAGCAAACCCAAATCATTGCCCAACAAGGCGACTTAAGCAGTGCAGAAATGGTGCAAAAACTGCTGAATGCGGGTCGAGTTGCTGCCGATTCAACAGGTGATTTAGACTCCGATTTGACTATCCGCCTTGGCGATGATTGGGTTTTCCCAGCAAAGTAACGTGATGTCTAGATATCTCTATGGTTAGAGAAACGTGAGGGCACTGATCGCTGCTTCATCTTGTTGTTAGATAGGAATAGTGGTCTTCCAATCTGCCAGGTTTTTCTATGCAAGAGGTTTCAATCAAATTTATGAGGCGATTTTTTGTTGTCTTGCTGGCGATCGCGCTAGCGTGGTTATGGGTGCTATTAGGCGCTACGCCTGCTTTTGCTCAGGCAAAAACAATTAATTACAGCAACACTAATTTAGAAAACCGTGACTTTGCTAACACTGATTTAGTTGGAGGTGTTTTTGTAGCGGCAGAGATGCGTAATGCCAATTTTGTGGGCGCAAATATGAAAGGTGCAATCTTGACAAAAGGAAATCTTTTGGGCGCTAACCTGACAGGCGCAAATTTAGAAAATGCGTTGGGCGATCGCGTCACCTTCTACAAAGCAAAGCTTACGAATGCTATTTTGGTTGGTGCAACGCTGAGCCGCAGCATCTTTAATGAAGCAGAGGTGACTGGAGCCGATTTTACCGATGCCATCATCGATCGCTACGATATTCTGCAACTCTGCCAGCGTGCTGAAGGTGTCAATCCATCAACGGGTGTTGCGACACGCGACAGCTTAGGATGCCGCTGAGTTGAAGCACTCTGATGCAATGATGCTTTCTGCTAGTTACGAAAGTTCCACCAGTCAGAGTCAGTCCCGCAAACGATACTAACGGCGTTTGCGCTGGCGTGGTTGCGTTGATCGACGCACAGCCCCAATGAGCATAACAGCAGAGCCAGCCCAAGCTGCAAGATGGTTATGGCGCTTCCGCGATGTACCAGTAGACTGTGCTGGCTGCGTACGTTCAGACTCGGTTTGCATCGTTGCTGTACCTTCAGTCCTTGGCGTAATCCATACAGCATGGTCGCTAGGCGTGATTTCTGAGCCACGATGCTTGGCAAAAACCTGCGTAAACTCAGCACCAAACAAAATAATTTGTGCTGAATAGAAGACCCACAACAAAAGAATAACGAGTGAACCAGCGGCTCCATAGGCTGAGGTCGCACCACTATTGCCTAAATACAGCCCAATCAGAAACTTACCAATGTTAAACAGAAGGGACGTGGTAGCAGCGCCAATCCAAAGGTCTTTCCAGGCAACATTGACATCAGGCAAAAACTTATAAATGGCAGCGAACAGGAGCGTAATGAAGCCAAACGAAACCACGAAGTTTAAAAGCTGACCTAACGCAACAAAGGTCGGTAGAAAATGGCTAAAGAAGGTGGTGATCGCTGCCAACGCTGCTGATAAAACTAGCGAGACTAATAGCAAAAAGCCAATTACCAAAACCATAGCAAAGGACAGAAAGCGAGCCTGAATAAAGCTTGCAATGCCTTGGCCCGGTTTCGGTTTAACACCCCAAATTGTATTCAGTGCATCTTGCAACTGGCCAAAAACACCAGAGGCTCCAAACAGTAGCGTTACCACCCCAACGATCGTTGCGAGAGTGCCACCAGAACCGGGGCGATTAACGTTTTGGATCATTCCTTGAATCGCTTCTGCCCCGTCCTGCCCTACTAGACCGCGAATCTGCCCTACAATCTCGCCTCTAGCAGCCTCTTCACCAAAGACAACACCAGCGATCGAAATCGCAATCAACAAGAGTGGAGCGAGCGAAAAGATAGTGTAGTACGCCAATGCTGCTGCCCAGAGCGGTACTTTATCTTCGCTCCATTCTGCTACCGTCTCTTTGAGCAGCGTAACGACATCTTTTGCCTTCATCCCATTGCCCTTGCTAATTAATTTTGACCATCATTGCAGGATAAACAGAATACAAGCATCAGTCTGAGGAATGGCATCTGCTAACAGGAACCAATTAATTCCTTTTAAGTCATCCTTTTTGATACTTGACCGCAGAAATCTACTTCATGCGATTGCTGGGTGAATATTACTGATTTAAGGCATTCCCAAGTTCCTAGATGTTTGAAAAACTCGGAAATCTGAGTGGTCATTTTTGCTTCTTGCAGTACTAGCTTCCGGTAGATAGGTGGGTAGATGCCTCACTTAATCGATCCAGGCTATAACTGAGCAGCTATTATCGTTATTCTGAACTCGTCTCTTGTCTATCTGTAATGCTGCAATCTTCAAAGAAATTAGCGGGTGTACTGTTAGCGGCGAAGCTGCTGGTCATGCCATCTCTGGCTATGGCAGCAACACCAGCTACCGTTGAACCCCCAACTACCACCGAGACCGTTACCCCACAGGAAGATCAGCCCGCGCTGCCAAATCAGCGAGATATTCCGAAAACGCTGGCTCCCTACCTTGATCCCGGCGTTCATCCAGATTTGCGGTTTGAGCCTGATCCAGCCTTAACAAAACCGGATGCTGAAGCGTTACGGTTAGAAATTCGCCTTAGCCGTCGTCAGGTGACGCTGTATCGTGGCTCTACAGTGGTCAAAAACTACGCGATCGCCGTTGGTCGTCCTGGCTGGGAAACGCCGACTGGTTCTTACGAAGTCAAGCAAATGATCAAGAACCCCACCTGGATAAATCCCTTACGAAAAGGGGTGGTAATTCCAGGTGGTGATCCTGAAAACCCGCTTGGACGCTACTGGATTGGCTTCTGGACTGATGGTAAGAACTGGATTGGCTTTCACGGTACGCCGAACCCTCGATCAGTCGGTCGAGCAGCGTCTCATGGCTGTATTCGGATGTACAACAAAGATGTAGAAGACCTATTCAAACAAGTCACCCTTGGCACCGTCGTTACAGTTGTGAAGTAAGATGCCCGCTCAGGTCGTTGCGATCGCCTGGTCGATCTGGTCAACTTCTGTCTGATCGAGCTTGACCGTTGCAGCCGTGATGGAATCCTCAATGCTCTCTGGTTTACTGGCACCGGGGATCGGTAAGACGCTAGGTGATTTTGCCCGCAGCCATGCCAGCACAATGCTGTAAACCGAAATACCCTTTGCTTGCGCCAATTGGACGATCGCCTTGATCTCTTTAATTTGGTTAAACCGTCGGCTACCGCCTAAGGGGCTCCAGGGTAAGAAGGTCAGCCCTTCGCGATCGCAATACTCCAGCACCCCATCCGACTCTGGTTCACGATTCCAGGGATTGTACTGGTTCTGCACTGACTCGATTTCAACTACATCACGTGCACGCTTAATCTGCTCGACCGAAAAGTTGGAAACACCCACAAACCGAATCAGACCGTTGACAACGGCTTCTCTAGCTGGCTTAAGCGACTCTTCAATCGAGTAATTGGGGTCGGGGGCATGATACTGCCAGAGTCCGATCGGTTGATCGCCGCCCAGCGCCTCAAAGCTGGCATGGATCGTTTCCCGGAGATGGTCAGGATTCCCATTGCGTGTCCAGTCACCGTTTGGTCGCATCAAACCACCCTTCGTCGCAATCATGACATTGCTCGTATCCTGACTGTACTCCTGGAGTGCTTTATAAATTAGACGTTCGTTATGGTGCTTGTCTGACTCATCTTTGCAATAAGAATCGGCAGTATCGATGAGTGTAACGCCGAGATCAAGAGCGCGATGAATCGTGGCGATCGACTGTGCTTCGGGTGGGCGACTGCTGAGTGACATTGGCATACCACCCAAACCGATTGCGCTGACGGGTATACCTGTGTTGCCTAACTGTTTCGTTTCCATGCCATACCTATATAAGTGGGCTGTGTTTGAGAGCAAGTTGCTACATTGCTGCTGTTACGGCTTATTATTGCCGCTGCAATGTAGAAGTAAAGCAACTTGTACGGCTCTCTCACCGTCGATCAACAGCTCACCGCAGAAACGGTTAATAGTCATCCTTCTAGAGGCAGGATGATTGGAGCGATAGTATGGCATCAATTCAACCACAGCAATATCGGGTGCTTGCAATTTTGCCGTCGTGATTATAACGATCGCCCTTACGCTTCGTCTGTGTCTAGCTCTGGAAAACGATCGTAGATTTTAGTAAGAAGCACATACAGTTCGTCTAAGACTTCTTCTGCACCATCCTGATCAGTAACTGCTATTAGCTCTTCTAAGCCGTTAATTAAAGACAGAAGCTGCTGTGATTGCTCGTCTTCTAAACCAGTACTCATATTTGCACCTTTACTACACTGGCTATTTACTGAGTCTAAACCGAACTCACGCCCCTTCATTATCCTTCGTACTATTTTCAGGCGAGCGTTTGTTTGAGAAATTCTAAACTGTCGGTTGCGATGCGATTGCGCCTAGTGGCTAGCTTGTGAGTTCACTTATTGGTTATGATACCGTGTCCTTGAGCGGTGGTTTACCGTGTCCCTGAGCGGTGATTTAAAGGGCGCACAGATGCAGAAAGTTTGCTTTGAGCTAGAGGTTTACTCCTTCCACATTGACTTTATCGGTCATGTGAACAACATCGTTTATGTGCAATGGATGGAGATTGGACGTACAAAATTGCTGGAAGCCGTTGGAATGCCGCTCCACGAAATCTTACAGCAGGGGTTTGCTCCAGTTTTAGTGCAAACTCAGATCACCTATAAAACACCACTCTTTTTAGGCGATCGCGTACAGGTAGAGCTGTGGCTTTCGGAATTGCGGCAGGCATCCGCTGTTATGCAGATCCATTTCTACAACACTCAAAGAACATTGGCAGCAGAAGCATGGCAAAAAGGATTGTTTGTTGATCGCACCACGCTACGCCCAAGACGGTTGCAGTCAGAAGAACGAGCGTTATTTTTGCCCTATGTGCATTCAGATGAAGCCATAAATAGCTGAACATAGTTATTTATAAGCTGCCTTTTGACTTCGCTCAATGCGGTCAGCCCTATATGTCGGCGGGTTGAGCGCAGTCGAAGCCCGGTCTCTCAGTAGTGATTTAGCCCTCCTACTTATTGGGTGAAGCACTGGCTCATTCAACGCTAAGACATGAAGCATAACTAAAGCCAAAGCATCTCGATAAAGTTAACGTCTTTCGTTCCACTCAATATCGGCGCTAAGTCTGCAATAAGTCCCTTTAAGGGATGGACAAGAAGGGACTGATCATTTATGGTGATCTATTGATGCAAGTCTTTGTCATTAAGTCTGTTTCCCTCCGTTTTGATTCAAGCAAGCTTGAGTGGAGGTTCCCGTTTCTGTTTACTCGCTGTGCCACTGCTTTGTCCTCATTCCTTGTTTCAATGCTCTGGAAGAGGAAGCGTTGCAAGCAGCATTTGGGGAAGCAGCGTTGGGCACGTCGCACATAACATTTTCTCCTTCATTGCCTGCCGTTAACCCTGGTTGAAATTGACTGTGAATCGTCTTCAGAAGCCTCAAAACTCTTTACGCTGGTTTTTGATTTTCCTATCTCTAGGACTGCACGGCTTGGTCTTGAGCTTACCGATCGACCATGAGAAGCCAGAGGAAAAACCTCGGAGCACTTCAGTCAAGGTGGTGCCATTGCCAAAGCAGCCTTCTTCCCTTGCCGTTATTCCTAAACCTAGTCCCTCGAAGGCTTCAGTCGCTACCTTTGTGCCTAAGCGGGCGTTACCGAAACCTGTTGCCAGGGTAAAGGCACCGCTTATTACTATCCCGCAAGAGCCTGTAAGCCGCAGCTTACCCCCTGCTTCCTCTGCACCCACACCGATCTCACCTCCTGCGTCTTCTGCCCCTGTGACCCCTTCAACCCCTGTCCAGCCCGTACCGACACCGAGCCCAGATGTCTTTCAAGTTGAGGGTGCGATCGCCTGCGAGGGCATTAAGGACTGCTACGCGTCTGCCGAGACAAACGGGCGGGAGATTTCTCAAACCCTGGAGCAACAGCTTCAAGCCAAGGGGTATACCCTTCAGCCGCTTGATTTGGACGAAGATACTGGTATGAAGGTCTATCGCCTGTTCCGACAAGGTCAAGCTAGGGACTACCTGCATATCATTTGGACGGATCAAGGCACGCGTAGTTTACGTTTGCCTAAGCCTGTGAAGAATCGACAGGCTCTTGCAGCAGTAGCACAGCTTGTACCTCAAGATCTTTAGAGCTGCTGACCCATTAGTGTCATCCGACCTTTGGCACTCTACGTCTTGACTGACTCATGTGTTACTGCCTTACCCCTGTAGCTTGAGAACAGAGTGATAGACCGAAAACCCTTGGCTGCTTGACTACGCAGAGAAGCTAGGGTTATCGCTCGATACAAACGCGCAATGTTCTAGCAGGGCTATGTTGGGCTAGCACGATCGTAGACGTAAGCCTGTAAGCCTCTAGATTAGGATGGGAGAAGAACAGTTTGATTGCAGTATGGCAAAGCAGGAACAACCCCTTACGGGAGCAGCACTGGTCAAAGAAGTCTGTCGGCGCATTCGGGTTGCCCGCAGCTATTGGGATGCCCACAATAATGCTGCCTGTCGGGGCGAACGCGATCGCGCTTTAGCCCTTTACAACACCCTAACAAAAGAGCAAAAAGACCAAATTCCACAGCAGTTACGGGTGTGGCTGCGCTACCGTAGCGAAAAATACTTTGGGGAACATCGCACGCCACCCAAGGCGAAACGAAAGGCGAAAGATAGCAGTCGAAGAGAACGTTAGGACAGACTTAAACCTTGAAACTTCCTTCGAGTAAGGGCTTTTCTTTATCCTTTTGCCATAGCTTTTAGTGTTCCTGGATGACGTAGTGAGTAAACCGCTTATGAGCAATTTTTTTATGCGGCTCAATAAACCAGGATTCAGCTAAAGCAGTGACTTGAGTAGAGGCGGCTGACGTACTTGAAACCAGCAATGTGGAAGAAAGGTTTCAGCGTACCCCGAACTCAGGTTAAATAGTGAAGTTCTACTATGCAGACCCCACGTGACTGAATCGAAACCGACTCGCTCTCTAGCAGGCATTGCCGGGATTGTGGCGATCGCCACGCTCATCAGCAAGCTTTTTGGGCTAGTGCGACAGCAGGCGATCGCGGCTGCTTTTGGGGTGGGTCCTGCCTACGGTGCCTATAACTTTGCCTACGTCATCCCAAGCTTTTTGCTGATTCTATTGGGAGGTATCAACGGTCCCTTTCATAGTGCGATCGTCAGCGTACTGGCAAAGCGCAAGCAAGCCGAAGTTGCTCCCATTATGGAAGGCATTACAACGCTAGTAGGGGGCATCTTGCTGCTCGTCACGATCGGGCTTGTCGTGTTTGCCAATCCTTTAATGCATCTGGTGGCTCCAGGCTTATACATCACTGCTGACCAGGCAACCGCGCAAGGCATTGACGCAGCCACCTTTGAAACCTTGCAGCAAACGAGAGCGATCGCGGTGCAGCAGTTTCGCATTATGGCACCAATGGCAATGCTAGCAGGGCTAATCGGGATTGGCTTTGGAGCCTTGAACGCAGCGGATCAGTATTGGCTACCGTCCATCAGCCCCCTGTTCTCTAGCGTGACGATGCTGGTTGGTCTGGGTGGACTAGCGCTTTACCTGGGCGACAAGATTGCTTTACCGCAATATGCAGCCTTAGGTGGAGCAGTGCTGGCATGGTCAACGCTGGCAGGAGCCGTTTTGCAATGGTTGGTTCAGCTTCCGGCGCAGTGGAAGTCAGGACTGGGTGGTCTTCGGTTGCGCTTTAACTTCCGCGAACCAGCCGTGCAGGAAGTGATCAAAATCATGGGTCCGGCTACGTTTTCGTCGGGCATGATGCAAATCAATGTATGGACAGATCTATTTTTTGCCTCCTTTATTCCTAATGCGGCGGCGGCGGTTTCAGCAATGGGGTACGCTGGGCTGCTTGTGCTGACACCGTTGGGCATTATCTCTAACGCTATTTTGGTGCCACTCTTGCCTGCATTTGCCAAGCTAGCTGCACCCGAAAACTGGGCTGAACTCAAGGTGCGGATTCGCCAGGGTTTACTAACAACGGCTGTGACAATGCTGCCTGTAAGTGCGCTGATGATGGCGCTAGCGTTTCCGCTCTCACGAGTTGTCTACGAACGCTATGCATTTACTGTCGCAGACTCAGCCTTGACGGCTTCAGTGCTAGTTGTTTATGCACTGGGGATGTTTTTTTATCTGGCGCGGGATGTTTTGGTGCGAGTGTTTTACGCTCTAGAAGATGGCGATACGCCGTTTCGCATCAGCGTCGTCAATATTTTTCTCAACGCACTGCTGGACTTCTTCCTGGTCAAGCCTTTAGGAGCGCCGGGTTTAATACTGGCAACTGTGGCCGTGAATGTGGTTTCGATGATAGCTATGCTATGGATGCTCAACCGTCGCCTAGGTGGCTTACCCTTGCGGGAGTGGGCTGTACCACTGGCAGGGTTGACGATCGCTAGCATTGCTTCTGGCTTTGCCGCTTGGGGCACACTGCAAGCCAGCGAACATTTTCTTGGTCGCGAAGGACCATGGCTGTTGTTGTTGCAGCTATGTCTCTCTGGGCTGGTAGGGTTAGGCATCTTTGGGCTGATTGCCATCCAGCTTCGGATACCAGAGGTAAAGCAGGTGAGCGATCGTCTCAGACAGCGCTTTCTCAAGCAACCTTAACTAACATTGTCAAAGCCTTGGTCAAAAACCAACTGCATTCCTTGCGGGAAAAAACCTGCGAAGAACCTGTGAGAAACAATCTAACGGCTATAGCCTCAGGAAGTGGGTAACTGTACTTTGAAAGCAACTCACCGCTTGAGGCTAAGGCTAAAACGTTGGCTGCTGATAAGCCAATGTTTTCTTACATATCTCGCTGAAACTCTTCCAGCAGGTCAATCAAGTTAACCTGGCATTGCATAGGCAGCAGATCGGTTAACGGTACTTCGCGCTTGCCGCCACCCAGTTTTACCGAAATGCCTTCAAGGATCTTGATGACTTCATTTTCTGCGATGGCGTTGGCAGACAATAGCGGATAGAACTTCTCCGCTAGAACAGTATGCAGATGAGCATCCGCTAAGTAGAGATGCCACTTTGCTACGTCAATGTAGATTTTTTCACCGATCTCGGCAGCCAGTGCTTCGATCGCTTCACTAGAACTGGTTAGTGCCATGATGATAATCCCCGATTTTGTTAAAGAGAGCGTGTACTAAAAAGGCTGCTAATGCCTAAAGACCAATTACGACAACGATGCGTAGTTAGGTTTACCCTCATCGTTACCCTTCTCCCACCGAAGAAGGGCTTTTAAGCGTTTCCAGGTCGTTAGCCAATTCCGAGAGGAGCAAATGGCAACGACCAAATGCCTCGATCGCCTCAGAAGCTATTACTTAGACGCTTTAGTCGTGTTTGCCGTGACCTTTGGCTTAAAACCAGTGCCCGCACTGGTGGCTGTGGCGGTTGGTTCAGAGTAATTGGCAATCGTCAAAATAAACATTGCATGGGCAACCAAAAGTCCTGCCCAGACAAGTGTAAGCAAGGGTGTCCAGGGCAAACTATCTGGAGCACCAGGTGGGGACGTTCTTTCGCCGAGAATGCGGAAAAACCAGAGCCCAGAATTGGTGACTGCAAAGATCGCAACATGCATTGCCAAGTTCATACGATCATCAAGCTTACGGTAAGCCGGATCGTTGCGATCGGGTTGACGGGGCCAACGAGGAGGCATAGATTGTGAAACCGTGATGAATAGTGAAAACGTAGACCGATAGTCTACTTCTAGAATAGCGAACTACTTGCATTGTCAGTTTTTTAGCGTTAAGCAAGCAATCTACGCCATACTACAGCCTGTATACAGCACTCTCACTTACAAAAGCATTCCTTAAATTGCCTTTAAGATCAGGCACTTCTAACGAATGACTAAGGTTAGAATTCAGACAGGAAACTCCCTCATACCGGACTAGGTTTGTGGCTATTGCACGCTTCTTTCGCGGCTCAACGTTTAAGCGTCGCCTGACTTACCTGGCGATCGTGGTTCTTCCCGATGAAGCCGCCGCTTTTCAGGCATATCGGTTGCTGCACTACCACGGTATTTCTCCAGAGCATTTGGCGATCGTGGGCGCAGGGTACAGCAGTCCCGATCGGGTGGGCTTAAAAACCCCGTTGCATATTGCTTTTCATAAAGCCCGCAGTTTTGGCACTATTGCTGCTTGCTCAGGCTTTGTCTTGAGCCTTGTTGCCTCGCTGATCTTTACCCCAGGCTGGAATACAGCCGCAGTTGTGTTGACAACAACTCTACTCAGCGGCATTTGTGCTGCCGTGGCTGGCAGCTTGTTTGGCTTTTTAGGCGAGGGCAGCACCGCCAGCATTTATCGTCATCACCTGAACCACGGACGCTATCTGTTGATGATTGAAGGACCCGAAAAGCTGGTGCACTGGGGGCAGGAGGTCTTGGGACATTACTCGGCACCGAGTCTCTACTAAAGAACGCTTTAGAAAGTGTTTGTAAATGCTGGTTAAGCAGGTTTCAAGTTCCTCGTTCGTCGGTTGTTTGTTAACCGCCTCAGCATCAACCGAATCATGACCACATAAACCATGCCTTCATGATTTTCAGG
>NZ_JACJOZ010000003.1:0-5144 GCF_014695795.1 Phormidium sp. FACHB-592 | reverse complement strand
TATTAGCATAGAAGTATATCAATTCTATGGGTAAGGCTTGTCCTCCCTATTCGTTCGGTAAACCGCCTATGTCTCTTGCCCATGTGATTCTGGGTCTGCTCCAACAACAGGAGTGGACAGGCTACGACCTCAAAACCAAGTGTTTTGACGATTGCATTTCCCATCTGTGGCCAGCAGATCAGGCACAGATTTATCGGACTTTAGACAAACTGGAGTCACAGGGTTGGATTACCTGTACTGTTGAGATTCAGCACGATCGCCCTAATCGCAAGGTTTACCGGATTACCAAAGCAGGTGAAGCAGAGTTAACCCACTGGCTTCAGACGCATCAGCCGTTGCCCGTGTTGCGAGAGCCGTTGCTGGTGCAACTCTATTTGGCGGCTCAGTTGCCTAACGAGGCGATCGTGTATCTGCTAGAGCAGGAACTGGAAGCACGGCAAGAAAAGCTAGCCCAGTGTGAGGCGATCGAGGCTCTATCTTTGAGTAATCCGACTGCATCACGTGAACAAAAACTGCATCGACTGGTTTTGGACTTAGTGAAGCAACGGGAACAGACTTATTTAGATTGGTTGGAAAAGGCGATACGTGCTATGCACACGCTGCGCGATCGCAACAATCCGTAGCCAATCAACGTAAATTCCTTTGAATATATTGCGATGGAAAGTCAACAGAAATTCAAGCATTGGCTACGACGGCATTATCAACTTAACGGAGTACAGTCAAAATTAGGCATGATAATTCCTAAGCAGTCTTGATCACTCTGATTACGCAGCAGACTTTAGCCCAGCAACTTCTCGCCAAGCTTCAAATCGTTGGCGTAGCTGTTCTCGGTATCGTTTTGCAGTTAGTTCATGTTGCTTCGGGTGAAAGTGTCCTCGAATCGGCTCAAAGGCTGAGAGCAATCGTTGCGCTTGTCCCGCAGATTTGAAGCGTCGCATTCGCCTTTCTCTGATTCGTGTGGGTTGATGCGAATTCTCTGCTCGATTGTTCAATCCCTTATGCTGTCGATGCTCCACGCTCGGCAGCACTCGTTTCTTTGCAGCTTCGTAACGCTTCAATTTGTCGGTGACAATCACTCGTGGCACGAACCCTTGTTTCTTCAACAGCTTACGAAAAAAGCGCTTCGCTGCCTTCGTATCCCGATGTCGTTGTAGCAACACCTCTAGAACGTTCCCAGTTGAATCCACCGCTCGCCACAGATAGTATTGCTGCCCTTTGATTGTGACAACCACTTCGTCGAGATGCCATCGAATAGGTAATTGAGTTCGTTTTAGGTGAAAGCGATGCCTAGCTGAAGAAAATCTTTTACGCATTCTCTATGATTAGCTTCCGAGTCAAACCAGGCTTTTCATGCAGTCTGTGTGCTTCTGCCGTTTGAGCTAATGAGAATGTCTGCTCAATTCGAGGAGATAAAACACCAAGATTCAACCATTCAACTAGCTTAGACAAGTCAGCTTGATTGGGTTTATTTTCTACCACGATTGGTTTGATGGCTCGATCTTCAGTGTAAGGACCTCCCGGCTTCCACCATTCTGGAAGTACGGTTGTATAAGCTCCACCATTCTTCACGGCACTGAAAGTCTGATGGGCAATGTCTGCTCCAACCAGATCGATCGCCCCATCAACGCCTTCAGGTACTACTTCACGAACAGCATTGTTCAAGCTTTGGTCAACTGGAACCGCCCATTCAACCCCTTGGATACGTGCTTCTTCTGCTAAGTGAGGTGATATAGGGGAAATCACTTTTAGCCCTAGCTGCCGTGCTATCTGACTAGCAAAGCCGCCCACTGCACCCAGTGGATTATTAATCACAATCAGTTGTCCAGGTGATAGCGAGAGGGCTTTAACGGCTTGAAGAGCTGTAATACCGGCTAGAGGAATGGCAGCAGCAGTTACAAAATTGATGGTTTCAGGCAGTTTTACAATCTGTGTTGACGGAACTGCAACGAGTTCTGCATGAGTACCTCTGCCGCTGGAAGGCTGCTCTGAAATCAGTACGACGCGATCGCCTCCAACAAAATCAGTCACACCATCTCCTACATCTTCAACAATTCCTGCGGCATCCCACCCCAAAATCATGGGAAAATGATGTGGTTCACTTGATAAAACACGCCCTTGTCGAACGCCAATATCAACAGGGTTCACGCTGGATGCATAGACTCGTACCAATACTTCGTTAGTACCAGGTACTGGATCAGGCATTTCAGTCAGATATAGAACATCAGGTGTTCCATAATGGTCAAGAACAATAGCTTTCATTGCTTTTTTAGGAATGAGGTGAACGAAGCTTGAGGTAGATAAATACTGACCGTTGAGAGTTGCTTGTTTGTGATGCAGAGTTTATCTGCGGTGGATGATAGACAATGCTATTGGGGAGAAAGGGTTTTAGCAACTCGCCAAGGTCACCAGAACTTTGCACCGCTCATGGCTGCCATGAACACCATCGGGTCCCAGTACTCGCGGTAGGTGACGATTAGCCCGTTCTTGAACGTGACAAACGTGGCGTAGCTCATTTCATAGGGGTTGCCGTTAGGGATCACCCGGCCTGAGACGCTCCATTCGGCAATAGCCATGTTGGGGTCGTCGGTGGCGTTGATCTTTAACGTGGGAGTACTTTGAATGTCGATGACGCTGGGATAGTTCTTCAAATACTCGTAGAAAGCCGCTCGGCCCACCAGCTTTCTGGACGCCACGTCGGGCGCGAAGGGGAATTCGGCGACGACGTTTTCGTCCCAGAGTTCAGCCCAGCCCTTAATATCTTTGGCTAGGAAAGTGTCCAGACTGCGCTTCAGCAATTGCGCTGCGGTCAGACCCTTGCCAGCCTCTTGCGTGTGTGCGTGTGTGGCGGTGGCGAGCGTGACGTCGCTTGTGAGATGATCTTGTTTCATGTGATTGTGTCCAAGTTGGGGTTGATGATGTTGACTTGCCCCTGCGGCAAATCTCAGAGCTATCGCTCTTTCGGGCGGGGTTGCTTTCACTGATTGCGTACTTCTCTTAGGCCATCCGGGCAGCGATGCTTTCGGCCAGCATCATGGTCGGGAAAGCCGTTGCGACGGAGGGCACGTCAGGCCAGATCGAGGCATCGACGACTCGCAGGCTCTTGACGCCACGAACGTGCCCGTCAAGATCCACCACGGCTCCGGCATCGCGCGGTCCGCCCATGGGTACCGTGGAGGTCGGATGCTGATAGCTCTGCACAAAGGCCGCGAGCGCGGCGTTGATCGAAGCGCGGTCGCTCTTTGCCGCGCCCGGCGCCAGTTCTGCACCCACCATATCGGCAAAAGGCTGCTGACGCGCAATGTTCCGGATGACTTCGACACCATCGACCAATCGCTCGCGGTCACCGCTGTCCGTCAGGAAGCCGAGATCGATGATGGGCGCAGCATAGGGATCACGGCTGGCGATGGTGAGGGAACCCACGGAACGCGGTCTCACGAGCGCAGCGAACAGCAGGAATATCGCGCCGTCGGAAGTCTGCCCACCGTCGGGCAGGGTCGCGGTGCTGATGTTCAGATCTGCCTCGCCGTTCGTCGCGTGGTTGGATGCCGTCCACAGCATTGCGCCGATGGGTGGATACGGAAGGCCTACTGCTTCCTTGCGAATCGACCAGACGGTCGGAACCATTGGGTGATCCTGTAGACGGCGACCGACCGGCAGATCGGACACGACCGGGATGTCAAGGCCTCGCAGCACCTCAGAGGGGCCAATGCCGGAACGCATCAGGATCGCCGGGCTGACATAGGTGCCCGCTGAAAGGATGATTTCACCGGCTAGGATGATCGCCCCGTCAGCCAGTCGGACGCCTTGGGCCTGGTCATGCTCCACTAACACGGCATCGACCAGCGTCTCGTCGCGGATGGTCAGATTAGGTCGGGCGCGCACCGCATCACCCAACAAGGTCATTCCTGTGTTAAGCCTCACACCCATGCGGGTATTCATCACATAGGGACCAACGCCCAGCGGCTGCCCCGTCATAAAACCCGATGTGCGCTGGTAGCCCGCAGCCAGTGCCGACGCAATGAAGTCGCGATGCTGGTCAGACACTTCTTCATCGCCGAGCTGGTGGATGGGGACGCAGCCGTCGCGGCCGTCGCCGCCAGTGCCGGAGGTACGCTCCAGCGAACGATAGAAGGCCTGCGAGCTTTGCCAGTTCAAGGCGTCGAGGTCATGTGCCTTGGCCCAGCGATCGTGGTCGTATTTCGGCACCCGTATCGCCACTGCACCGTTGATGGCAGACGAGCCACCCAGCACCTTGCCGCGGTTGAGCTGAAGCCTTCTGCCCAGCACGCCAGGCTCGCTGTAAAAGCCCCAGTCGTGCTGCGGATCGCCACCCACTAGGTCCTGGCGGCGGACTGGGTCGGGATAGGCGTTTGGGGGATAGGCCTTGCCCGCTTCGATCAGCAAGACACGGCGAGATGGATCAGCACTCAGGCGATTGGCCAGCACTGCGCCAGCGGATCCGCCACCGACGATGATGACGTCAAACTCTGCTCGGCCAGCGCGCCCAGCAAAGTCTCGGCGGCTCTGTTCTGTTGCGTTGATTGTTTGATTGCCTTTCATTTCATTTCATTACTCCTGTAAGGTCTTCTCCGCACGGCACATGCCGCACATTGGGGTGGTATTGGCGCGGAGGACTGGGAGTTCAATGTCACGCACAAGTTGGAAGAGTCCGCTCTGATGAGCAATCAGCAGCAGCACGCTGTCATTGGGATCGATCATTGTGTCGATGGTGTTGCTGATGGGTTTGTCTCCTTTTTGATTCAAATTCAATCAATGTCGTTTTTTCCTAGCTATCTGGAGCGTGTCCAGTTCTAGTACTCACTTTCTTTCGGAATAAGTTCAATGTAGGAGACTGCCTTCAACTCGTCGTCTACAGCAAGTTAAAATTTTTACAGTACAAATTGATAGAGCAACCATGCCATCGCGGAGTAGAAGGCTGACTCTAACTTAAGTTAGAATCCGAATTTGATCGAAAGTACATCCTATAAACTGACAATGCCGCGTTTAACGGCAACAATCACTGCTTGGGTACGATCGCTCACATCTAACTTATTCAAAATTCGATTGACATGAGATTTGACCGTGCCTTCACCGATGCTCAAAGCAGCCGCAATATCGGCATTACTCATCCCCTGTGCCAGTGA
>NZ_JACJOZ010000029.1:0-54000 GCF_014695795.1 Phormidium sp. FACHB-592 | reverse complement strand
AAAAGGTGTGCAATATCCAGACGCGATACGATGGTTTCCATAGCTGAGACCGTTACTTCAAAACCAGTCTCAGCTTTTCTTGTGTCAATTTCTGTTCGTCGAACTCACGTTAATAGATAAGGGACTCGCACAGGTTTGAGCGTCCCTTATCACTCATAACGTGGGTAAAACCACCTTTCGAAGTCCCTACCATCTAGCAGCAACGATTACGCCTCCATACCCAAAAACAAACCACAGCAATACTTTCATGGTGGCTAGTTAGTTCACAACTAACTAGCCACCATGAAAGAAACCAGATCGCTTCAGCAGTAGTATTACGGGGATGGTCGGAACAACGTCGCGCTGTTCTTCCTAGATGCCAGCACCATCCAAAAATTCTTCGATTACCTTGTCACGGATGCGGCAACTACGAGAAGTCTCCTCAACAGACACCTCAGGCTGGTTAGCAACATACGAGCCGTTGCCGTTTGTACTAGCATTACTGCCACTATTAGCCGTTGCAGCGACTGCCGAAACCAGCACCCGCGATTCGTTCAAAGGCTGCTTTGTGTGCAGGCGTTGAATTTGTTGTTCTAGCGATTCAATGCGATCGACCAGTGCGCGAATAACCTGTGCTTCGGAGTCCGGTAAGCGCCCATGCTCAAGTGGATCAACCCGTTCGCCCGATCGATGCACAATGCGACCCGGTACACCCACAACCGTGCAGTCAGAGGGCACCGTTCGTAGTACCACTGAGCCTGCCCCAATGCGAACGCGATCGCCAATTTGAATATTACCCAGCACTTTGGCACCCGCACCAACAACGACATTCTCTCCTAAAGTTGGATGCCGTTTACCGCCCTCTTTACCAGTACCACCGAGAGTCACGCCCTGGTAAATTAGCGCATAGTTACCAATAATCGCCGTTTCCCCAATCACAACACCCATGCCGTGATCAATAAAAACGCCTCGCCCAATCTGTGCCCCGGGGTGAATTTCAATGCCTGTCAAAAACCGTGCTAGTTGAGAAAGCAAACGGGGAAAGAACGGCAAGCCCAACCGATGCAGCCCGTGCGAAAAGCGGTGAAACACTAGCGCCTGCAAGCCTGGGTAGCAGAACAAAACCTCTAACCAATTGCGAGCAGCCGGGTCACGCTCAAAGATAATGCGAAAATCGGTAAGAAGGTTAGTTAGCACGAGAGACAAACCCTGCGGCAGAACAAATCACTATCTATCTTAACGTCTGAATGACTTGAATCAACGAGTGTCGTAGTAGCCAACATGGCATACTCTTTAACAGAACGTGTCTCATGCGATTCATGTCTCGTTCACCCTAACCGTCACCGTCACTGATGACCGAGCATTTAGACCCATTAAACGTTGCTTATCAAGCGTTTGGTCATTTCGAGCATGGGTTGGCAACTGGAGAGTGGCAAGCGTTTATCAATATGCTCTCCGATGATTTTACGTTCTGGTTTCCTGTCGGACCTTACCACGGACTAAATGTAGGTAAGGAGCGGGCGATCGCCTTTCTCCAATATGTTTCAGAGAGTTTCAGTGAGGGTCTGACGCTCACGCTTGACCGTGTTACTAGCAATGAAACAACTGTTGTCTTTGAGTTTCGGGATGAGGGCTTGTTGTTAGGGCAACCCTACAAAAACCGAGTGGCAGTCTCGTTTGACGTACGGGGCGATCGTCTTTGCGCCTACCGAGAATACTTTGGCAGCGATGGTAAATCAAACTAGTGCAGATCACAAACTCTAGGATTAGAAAAAAGGCTACCGTCTAGATTGAAGAAAGCCTTTACAATAAGTGGGATTTTAGCCCTAGACTCAACAACGCCATGCCACGTCGCAACGATCTCCACAAAATTCTGCTGATTGGCTCCGGTCCCATTGTGATTGGGCAAGCCTGCGAGTTTGACTATTCGGGCACACAAGCTTGCAAAGCTTTACGGGACGAGGGTTATGAAGTCGTCTTGGTAAACTCCAATCCGGCGACGATTATGACTGACCCGGAAACCGCCGATCGCACCTATATTGAGCCGCTGACCCCAGAAATTGTCGCGAAGATTATTGATAAAGAGCGCCCTGATGCCTTGCTACCGACGATGGGCGGACAGACCGCACTCAACTTGGCAGTGTCGCTCGCGAAAAACGGCACGCTCGAAAAGTATGGCGTAGAGCTAATTGGGGCGAAATTGCCCGCGATCGAAATGGCAGAAGATCGCAAGCTCTTTAAAGAAGCGATGGCGCGAATTGGTGTGGCTGTCTGTCCCTCTGGCTTAGCCACGACATTGGACGAAGCACGACAAATTGGGCATGAAATCGGTAGCTATCCCTTGATCATCCGCCCTGCCTTTACGATGGGTGGTTCGGGTGGTGGTATTGCCTACAACCAGGAAGAATTTGAAGAAATTTCGCAGTCGGGTCTTGATGCCAGTCCAGTTTCTCAGATCTTGATCGAAAAATCGCTGCTGGGCTGGAAGGAGTACGAACTCGAAGTCATGCGTGATCTGGCAGATAACGTGGTGATCATCTGCTCGATCGAAAACCTTGATCCCATGGGCGTTCACACGGGCGACTCGATTACCGTTGCGCCAGCCCAAACCTTAACTGACAAGGAATATCAGCGCTTACGCGATGCTTCGATCAAAATCATCCGCGAAATTGGCGTCGAAACAGGTGGCTCCAACATCCAGTTTTCCGTCAATCCCGATAATGGCGATGTGGTGGTGATTGAGATGAACCCCCGTGTGTCGCGTAGTTCCGCGCTGGCATCCAAAGCAACCGGTTTTCCGATCGCCAAAATGGCGGCAAAACTTGCGGTTGGCTACACGCTAGACGAGATCCCCAACGACATCACCAAGAAAACGCCTGCCAGCTTTGAACCCACGATCGACTACGTTGTTACCAAAATTCCCCGCTTTGCCTTCGAGAAATTTCCCGGCTCGACGTCAACCCTCACAACTCAGATGAAATCTGTGGGCGAGGCAATGGCGATCGGGCGTACGTTTCAGGAATCATTTCAAAAAGCGCTGCGCTCCATGGAAACGGGACGAGCAGGCTGGGGCTGCGATCGCAACGACAAGGTGCCAAGTCTAGAGCAAATTCGCGCTGGCTTGCGGACTCCAAATCCAGAGCGTATTTTTACCATTCACCATGCCTTTCAGGCTGGCATGACGGTCGATGAGGTATACGAGCTAACGGCGATCGATCCCTGGTTTCTAGACAAGCTGTATGCACTGCTAGATACCGAAAAAGGACTGAAGCGCACTGCCCTCACCAGTCTGACCAAAGAGCAGCTTTTTGACATTAAGCGGCAGGGCTTTAGCGATCGTCAGATTGCTTTCGCTACTAAAACCACTGAGGACGAAGTTCGCACCTATCGCCAGTCGCTGAACGTGATCCCTGTTTACAAAACGGTCGATACCTGCGCGGCTGAATTTGAAGCACTCACGCCCTACTATTACTCCACCTACGAAGAGGGCGAAAACGAAATTCTTCCCTCTGACCGACGTAAGGTGATGATTTTAGGCGGTGGTCCTAATCGTATTGGTCAGGGCATTGAGTTTGACTACTGCTGCTGTCATGCATCGTTTTCCCTGGGCGACGATGGCTTCGAGACGATCATGGTCAACTCCAACCCCGAAACGGTTTCAACCGACTACGACACCAGCGATCGCCTCTACTTTGAGCCGCTGACCAAAGAAGATGTCCTCAATATCATCGAAGCCGAAAAGCCTGAAGGTGTGATTATCCAGTTTGGTGGACAAACGCCGCTGAAGCTGGCAGTACCCTTGCAAAAGTACCTGAGCAGTGAGGAGTGCTCTGTTGCAACCAAAATCTGGGGTACTTCGCCTGACGCGATCGACATTGCTGAAGACCGAGAGCGCTTTGAGAAAATTCTGCGGGAACTCGATATCAAACAACCTGCCAACGGACTTGCCCGCAGTTATGGCGAATCGCTAGAAGTCGCTCGTCGCGTTAACTATCCTGTTGTTGTGCGTCCCAGTTACGTGCTGGGCGGGCGCGGGATGGAAATCGTTTACTCCGATACCGAGCTACAGCGCTACATGACGGCAGCAGTTTTGGTGGAGCCTGATCACCCCATTCTTATTGACAAGTATCTGGAAAATGCAGTGGAGGTGGATGTAGACGCGATCGCCGACCAGGAAGGTAACGTCGTCATCGGCGGCATCATGGAACATATTGAGGAAGCGGGGATTCACTCTGGCGACTCCGCTTGCTCACTGCCATCCGTTTTTCTGAGCGAAGCTGTGTTAACCCAAATCCGCACCTGGACAGTAGCACTGGCAAAGGCACTGAAGGTGGTTGGGCTGATGAATATTCAGTACGCGGTGCAGGGCGAACAGGTTTACATTCTGGAAGCAAATCCTCGTGCGTCCCGGACTGTGCCGTTTGTGTCCAAGGCGATCGGTATACCCCTGGCAAAAATGGCAGCCCGTGTGATGTCTGGTAAATCTCTGGCAGAACTAGGCTACACGGAAGAAGTTATTCCCAAACATATTGCTGTCAAGGAAGCCGTACTGCCCTTTGAAAAGTTTCCCGGCACTGACACGATTCTCGGTCCCGAAATGCGCTCTACAGGCGAAGTGATGGGCATTGATGACAACTTTGGTACTGCCTTTGCCAAAGCTGAACTGGGAGCAGGGCAGCGTTTACCGCAGAGCGGCACTGTCTTTGTTTCCACCAGCGATCGTGACAAAGCGGCTGTAGTAACTGTTGTCAAAGACTTACTGGAACTTGGCTTCCATATTGTCGCTACTGAAGGCACCCGCAAAGCGCTACGCGAACACGGGGTGACTGTTGACCTAGTGCTGAAGTTGCACGAAGGTCGCCCGAACGTCATGGATGCGATTAAAAATGAGAAGATTCAACTCATTATTAACACGCCCTCAGGTGAAGAAGCCAAGGCAGATGGTCGCTTGATTCGCCGCACTGCTTTGTCCTACAAAATTCCGATCGTGACAACGATCGCTGGGGCTAAAGCAACGACTGCCGCTATTCGATCACTCCAGTCCCAATCGCTATCTGTGAAAGCACTACAGGACTACATCCATTAGCACGACTGACTCAGTTAGGAGCCCCATTGCAACTCTTAGCTGAGTTAGTACGTCAGCAAACATCCCTGTGTCTATCTAGCAAACGATTTAATTAAGAAGCTTAAATCTTCTTAACATTGAAGTGCTTAAGAGAAGATGAACTTTTCTTGTATTGGGCGCTCTAGGAGTGCATTTTGTTTAATGGGATGCAATTACAAAGCACTATCCTAGGTACTCTTGTCTCACTCAACGCATCGTACAAGTTAGCCAAGCTTAAAAGTAATACGTCCGTAGGTATATACGTCTTCTCTCATGAATGTTACATTTGTTAATACGTTGCATCAGCAATTCTGATATGAAGTTCATGGTGTAAGACCTGTTCATTCTTTAGTGCAGTCATGTATGTGAAGACCCTACTTCACTCTTGTTTGAAACCTTCTCCTACGCTCAATCACCTTTAAAACCTGCTCTTAACGTTAAAGAGCAAAGGCTGTCCGGTTCGGACTGGGACCGCTCAACATCGTTTATCTTTTCTACCCTCTCGCATAGTTGTACCGGCTGCCGACTCCAGCCTCTATCCACTGTCGTTTTTTCCATAGCGCTATGAAGACTGCACAAACATCAACCGACTTGGTACGCGCTTACTTAAGAGAAATTGGTCGTGTTCCCCTGCTGACTCATGAGCAAGAAATTCTCTATGGCAAACAGGTACAGCGCTTATCCTCACTATACGAAGTAAAAGAAACGCTGACTCAGCAGCTAGATCGTGAGCCATCGTTAACTGAGTGGACTCAAAAAGTCGATCTTTCTGAAGCTGAACTACAGCACGCGATCGCCGAAGGCGAGAACGCTAAACGCAAGATGGTCGAAGCAAACCTGCGTCTAGTTGTTTCAGTCGCGAAAAAGTACACCAAGCGCAACGTTGACTTGCTGGATCTAATTCAGGAAGGCACGATCGGGATGCAGCGCGGTGTTGAAAAGTTTGATCCCACTAAGGGCTATCGCTTCTCAACTTACGCCTACTGGTGGATTCGTCAGGCAATCACGCGCGCGATCGCTGAGAAGGGTCGCACGATTCGCCTACCGATCCACATTACTGAAAAGCTCAACAAGATTAAGAAAGCACAGCGTCAGCTTTCGCAGCAGTTGGGACGAGCTGCCACTGCATCTGAGCTAGCCAGCGAACTGGAGTTAACTCCTCGCCAGGTACGAGAGTATCTAGAGCGATCACGCCAACCCCTTTCCCTTGATCTGCGAGTGGGTGACAACCAGGATACAGAGCTAGGCGAATTGCTGGAAGACACAGGCGCTTCACCAGAAGACTTTGCATTGCAATCGTCGTTGCGTGCGGACTTAGAGACGCTAATGGCAGATCTAACGCCCCAACAGCGAGAGGTGTTAGCGCTTCGGTTTGGGCTAGAAGATGGACAGGCGCTCACTCTGGCAAAAATTGGCGATCGTCTCAGCATCAGTCGTGAACGGGTGCGCCAAATTGAACGTGAAGCCTTGACCAAACTACGCAAGCGCAAAGCGGCGATCGGCGAGTACTTAGCGAGCTAGTAGCGTTAACAAAACGTCCTACCATGCCTTTACTCCTGACCTTTCTCATGGTTTTGCTTAAGAGAATGGTCAGGGGTAATAGAGACTGATGCGGTCTTCACTAGGCAAGCTATTAGTTACTAAAGCGTTACAAATCAAAAGACTTTATGGCTTAAAACATTTTCTTTAGATGCTGTTGCAAAGCCTGACATCGACTTTTTAGCGTTCCTAATCATCTGGAGTCTATAACTACTCGTACGATCACCGTGGGGCGTACTTTACTCAGGCATAGTGGTCGTTTCCTATCTCAAGTGATGCTCACAACTGAGTGTGATCAAGGTGGCTCCAGTTCAAGTTTAGGATAGCTCTGGGAATGATTGTGTCATCGAGTCCTGTCGATCGCGCGACGTTCATAGTGTAGAACGCAGCGAATGGAGGAAAATAAAGTACAAGTTCCTGGTGCATAAGTATGACCTGTTGTCTTAACCCAGACTGCCAGCAGCCTCAAAATGCCGATGATGTCGAGTTCTGTCTTAGTTGCGGTACAAAACTGACAGTGCTGCTGCGGGGACGTTACCGCGTTATGCGACCGATCGGACAGGGTGGTTTTGGCAGAACGTATCTGGCGCTGGACGACGATCGACTCAAAGCACGCTGCGTTATCAAGCAATTTTCGCCCCAGATTCAAGGCACAAAATCGCTCGAAAAGGCAGTCAAACTTTTTGAGCAAGAAGCAGTGCGGCTCTATGAATTGGGCGAACATCCTCAAATCCCAGCGCTGTTAGCGTATTTTGAGCACGACAAACGCCTTTATCTGGTGCAGCAGTTTATCGAAGGCAATACGCTACTGCAAGAACTTTCCCAGAACGGTGTGTTTATTGAGCAGCGCATTCGTGAAGTGCTAGCTGGCATCTTGCCCATTCTCAAATTTGTCCATGATCATCAGGTCATTCACCGGGACATCACCCCATCCAACATCATTCGCCGCAAGTTTGATAACAAGCTAGTACTAATTGACTTTGGCGTTGCCAAGCTGCTGTCTGTTGAAGCCAGTAACCAACCAGGCACTAAGATTGGCACCGAAGGCTATGCGCCGATCGAACAACTGCGAAGCGGCAAAGCATACCCTGCCAGCGATATTTATAGTCTGGGTGCCACCTGTCTGTTTTTGATGACTCAGGTGAAACCAGAAGATTTGTACGATCCGCTAGAGGGGCGCTGGCTTTGGCGAGAACGCTTGCGCGAAAAAGGGCGGGCAATCAGCGAACCGATCGCCCAAATTCTAGACAAAATGCTGAAGGATCTGGTTAGTGAACGCTATCCCTCTGCTGCCGCCGTCATGAAAGATCTGCGAACCGCCCTGTCTAGTCCGCCGCTTGTAGCTAGCTCAATTGGTGGTGCCATGCGATCATCTGGGGTGGCAAATGCCTCTTCTCCGTCGTCAAGCGCAAGTCGGTCTGCGAACCGGTCGCCTGTTAGCCAACCTTCTGTGGGTCAGCCTTCTGTGGGTCAGCCGAACCTGAGCCGACCCAACGTGAGCCAGCCTGGTGCTAATCAAGTCCATGCAGCAGGTGCGCTACCCTCCAAACCGCCTGTCTCTAGAGCGCCTGTCTCTAAAGCACCCCTCTCAAGGCAACCTGTATCAGGTTCACAACAATGGCATTGCCTGCATACCTTGACTGGGCATTCTCGCTGGGTGACAGCCGTTGCCATTAGTGCCGATGGAAGCACGATCGCCAGTGGCGGTTTAGACGACAGCATTAAAGTCTGGGATCGTTCTACAGGCGAACTCTTGCGAACCTTGACTGGGCACCACAAGCCCATTAATTGCTTAAGCATTAGCCCGGATGGTCAAACGTTAGTTAGCGGCAGCGATGACGACACGGTTCGTCTCTGGCACTTAGCAAGTGGTAATTTACTGCGCTCGTTGACTGGGCATACCAGGGATGTAAGTTCAGTTGTCATTAGCACCGACGGGCAACTGCTTGCTAGCGGTAGTGAAGACCGCACAGTGCGGCTGTGGAATCTGGCTACAGGTGAAATGCTGCGTGCCTTTTCTGGTTTAGCCGGTATGGTGCGATCGGTTGCCCTTAGCCCCAATGGTCAGTTTCTTGTTAGCGGTGGGTTGGATAACCAAATTAAGCTTTGGAGCCTGAAAACGAATGAGCCAGTTCGCACACTGCCGAATGGACACTTTAACTCGGTGAATGCAGTCGTGATTGCGCCAGATGGCAAAACGCTTGTTAGCGCCAGCAAAGATAAAACTATCAAAGTATGGGATCTGACGGCAGGTGCTGTAGTGCGTAACCTGGCAGGGCATATGGACTCGGTGAACGCAATCGCCATGAGCGGTGATGGGAAGTTCCTTGCTAGCGGCAGTAGCGACACAACTATCCGGCTCTGGAACCTGGAAACAGGCACTCTTAGTGGCAGCTTAACCGAACATATTAGTGCCGTTAATGCAGTTGCTCTCACAGCAGACGGCAAGTTTTTGGTTAGTGGCAGCTCGGATAGCAAGGTGAAAGTATGGCAGTTGGGGTAAGGGATGAAAGAGACGGGATGAAGGCTAGAGGCTAAGTTTTTCTTTACTTCCCCTCTTTACCCAGGTTAAAACGGTTAGACAAACAGTATTAACTGTTACAAAATGTGCTTGACTCTCTACGCCTTTAGAGAGATCTTTCCCAATCTCAGGCGCAGGGGTGATAGTCTACTGCCTTAATTACGGGTAGTCTGAAGGAATATCCTTCTACCAGTACCCTTATGGACTCTGCCCAGTACCCGTTTGGGAAGATTCACTACTTGTTTAGGAAGGCTGACCATGCAAACTGGCAGCGGCAGGAAAGTAAGCGGCACATTCTGCGATCGCAGCTAGGCTTTACTGACGTTGTTTCTACTCGCCCTAAGCCCTGTGTCGGTTGTGCAAATTATCATGGGATGGCATATGGCTACAGCCGTGAAGCGCGTACGCCGCTGATTTGTGGCTTTCATCCCTATGGTTGGCAAAGTGAAAGCGCCTGTCCTGATTGGTGTGGTGTTTAGGCTGCATACAGCGCTTTGCTCGACTCGCACCTAGCTGCCCAACAGGAAATAGACGGAGCCATCGTCCGATACACACTGCGCCCTTGATTACAATTCGACCTGCAACTTTGTGGCATTTGAGTTAGGCACTACCGCTTGCAGGCATGGCGCTGACTAATCTCAAAGCACAATAGAAAAAAGTGCGTCTGCTACGACCATTTCATCGGCTGACTTTCTCCTTTGGTGGCGGTACGATACCAACGCGGTGCAGGTTCGCATCGATCGCCTTGAGCAGCTCAAAATCTTGTTCTGGCAATGGGGTACTTGTAGCCTTGCCGCCTGTTGGAGTCTGCTCCAGGAAGGCAAATGCCTGCCGAAACTGGTGCGGTTCTGCCTGAATGGGTGCGTCAAAGTGGCAGGGAATAATGCGTTGCATTCCCCAACTAGCTACATGGTCAGCCCAGTCAAGCGTCTCTTGTGGTGCGCGATTAAGGATGAGGGTTTGCAAAATCGGTGCCACAAAAAGTCGCCCGTCACCCTGTAGGGCATGGAACGATCGCAACCAGTCCTCTTCCCACTGAAACGGAAACAGCCCAAAATAGCCTTTGGGGGAGCGGTCTGTAGCTTTAAAGGCATTGTGGAACGTTTGACTAGCAGTCCTGACTGCTAGGACGCTGGGGCGAAAATAAAGCGTAAAGAGGGCAATGCGATGCCATCCTTTGCAGCGGTTAGCAGGACTATCTACCAACTCATTATCAGCGCTATCTCGCGCGTGGAACAGCAGCGGATAGGGGTCAAGCTGCACGATCGCAGGCGGTTCGATAGGAATAGAAATGATGGTATCGGTGACAAGTAGAGTGCGCGAGCGTCGGTGAAAAAACGCGACTTCGGCAAACCGCCCTGGACCCAGCGAGATCGGACCCAAAATGGCGTAGTCAAATTCAGCGGCAAACGGCGCTTGGCTGCTGTCATCTGGCAAGATGTGCGTCCGTTTAGCAGGCAACCCTAGCCAGCTTAACGGTAGATTCAGCGGAAAGCTCCACTGATGCGGTGCGACGAAAACATGCGCGTTTTGAAACTGCCTGGCAAAGGGACCAACAAAAACCTTGTGCTCAACCCCCGAAATAGTCGGCAAAATAATGTACTTTACATCGCCGTATTGAGCTACCAGCTCGTTGACTAACCGTAGGCATTCAGGCGTGGGGGCAATGGGGGCGTACACTAACAGCCCACCTCCATCTAGCTTTACCACTGTCATCCGAATGGGTACTACGACGTAAAAGATGCCCTGGATCTGGTCAAACGTCCATGCTGTCCCTGATACAACCTCTGTACGCAGCGTGCGTCGCTGGCTACGCGGGTAAAGCGGCACAGTAAGCCAAAACCGCCACAACCAATCGCTAGAGCGCTGCTCTTGCTGCTGTCCCTGTCTGTCAATCGTGGTTTTATTCACGCCACGATGCCTCCTATGCCAATGCTTGCGCTGTTTAAATGCGATCGCTGAAGTTAAAGTTTAGCAAATCGTTCAGCGTGCCATGAAGGAGACTGACTGCACTTAAGTCAACTTATTGATCTGTTAGTCATTCTGCTTAAGTAAGCTCATTCAAAATGTTGCCAAGACCGCGATAGATAAAAGCCAACTCATCATCAGTGATGCAGTAGGGCGGCATGAGATACAGCACATTACCCAAGGGACGAAGGAGCAAACCTTGCGCGATCGATCGATGGCGAATGTCGATCGACAGTTGGCTCAGGTAGCCCGGTTGATCGGTAATGATGTCCATGGCGGCGATCGTTCCCGTCACCCGTAGATTGGTCAGCCGGGGATGATCGCTTAAGGCGGCTAAATGCTGTCTGTGCTTGGCTTCCATCTGCTGAAACGCGGGTTCATGCTCTACCATTAGTTCGAGCGATGCCAACCCTGCGGCGCACCCTAAAGGATTGGCAGCATAGCTGTGCCCGTGGTAAAGCGTTTGTAGCGGATCGTCACTATAAAAAGCGTTGTAGATTACCTCGGAGCAGACCGTAACTGAGAGTGGTAAAAAACCACCTGTAATGCCTTTTGACAGGCAAACAATATCAGGTTGAACATTAACTTTGGTGCAGGCAAACCAGTCACCCGTACGACCAAAACCCGTCATGACTTCATCAAAAATCAGGAGGGTATTATGCGCATGTGCTAACTCCTGCAACTGCTGGAGAAACTGCGATCGCCCCATCCGCATTCCAGAAGCACCCTGAACCAACGGCTCGATGATAATGCCTGCATAGCGATCGCCCGACTCGCTCAGTTTTTGTGCAATCCCATCAAGAATTGCCTGCTCCGTTGCCGTGGCAAGCGCAGCATCAGAGTGAGCAATGGGATAGGGTACAAATTCCACCTCGAACAACAAGGGCGCAAACGCTTGGGAGAAGAGCGATCGTGCCCCCACTGCCATTGCACCAAACGTATCGCCGTGATACGCACCTTCAAACGCCAGAAAGGTCGATCGCGATTGTCCCTGATTCGTCCAATACTGATACGCCATCTTCAGCGCCACTTCGACTGCTGTAGAGCCATTGTCAGAATAGAACACACGGCTTAAGGATGAGGGCAGTCGGCTAACCAACTTTTCGGCAAGCTGCTCTGCTGGATCGTGGGTGAAACCAGCAAAGATCACGTGCTCTAGATGTTTAGCCTGCTGAAAAATCGCTTCGGCAATTTTAGGATGGGCATGACCATGAAGATTGACCCACCAGCTCGAAATACAATCGAGAATTCGCTCCCCAGTTTCTAGCTCAAGCCATGCCCCTTGTGCAGCTTTCACCTTCAACGGCTCAGGAGCAGTTTTTGCCTGGGTGTAGGGATACCAGATATTTGGATGCATAGATTTATGGACTACGGCGACCGCCTAAGCCGTTTCCTCATTACTCACAAACCCGTCTGACTGGCTGGCTTGAGGGTTTTCTAATGCTGCTTTGAGCGTCTGCCAGGTCAGCGTCGCGCATTTAATCCGTACAGGAAATTGCGACACACCTTGCATCACGTTCAGCTTGCGAAACTCAGTTGGAAACTCGTCCTTACCCTGCATCATGGTGTGAAAGCGTTGCACCATCGCCAATGCTTCCTCTAGGGTGCGTCCCTGCATTGCTTCTGCCATCAAGTCTGCCGATGCCATCGCGATCGCGCAACCTTCTCCCTCAAATTTGACCGTTTCAATGCGATCACCCGTTGCATCAAGCTGCACCGTAAGCTCGATTGTGTCACCACAAGAAGGATTGTGCCCACGCTGACGACGATCGACCGGCTCAGTTGTACCGCGATGCCGGGGCTTCTTATAGCGTTCCAGAATGACTTGCTGGTATAGATCGCGCAGATTGCCAAGAGAAGACATGAGTCAAATTTTTAAACATTGTTCATCCTTCTTCATCCTATCAGCGTCTTTTGTTAGTGGGGGCATTCAGGCAAGGAAGGCAAAATGCAGAAGGTAGAGGAAGGAGGACAAGAATAGAGCGTCTAGCGGTAAAGAAGCAGCCAGCAATTAGCTGCTAAAACTCATCATCCCTTCACCCTTCCACTTCTCTACCTTGCCGCATCTGCCTCTCGTACCGCCCGTGCTGTTGCTTCACCCGCACGATCGCTCATTAAGCGCTGTTGGTCGTAACCCAGCACCAGTTCCCAAGCATCTGCAGGATAGCGATCGACCAAGGGCAACGCCACTTCATCCATCATCCAGCGTCCATGAAGCTGATCAACTTTGATATGTAGCGTCCAGTAGCTCATTGCATTGTCCGATAAGCCAAGACGTTGAGCAGCAGCATAATAAGGGTTAAAGCCAGCAGGAACTGAAAGTTCGCCGTAGAGCAAGCCACCGGCATAGCGGAGAAAATCACGTTTGCGTTCCGACAGTAAGAAACTATGATTGATGATTGCTAGCACTTCCCACGGCACTGAATCAAAATAAGCTTCTGGTTCAGTACTCATGCCTAAGTCAGAAAGCATGGTGGCAAAGTAGGTAGAATGCTTGCGTGCTAATTTGCCAGCGCCATATTCTTCTACTACCAAGCGAGTCAGAACGCTGTGAACCTCGTTTGCAACACCACCCAGCATCCGAGAAAGCTGACTGGCTTCAATCAAACCGTCCAGCGAGGCAATCTCTAACAACTTGCGGTAGCCTGCAAGGGTCATTTCGTCTCGAAAGTAGCGCCCCGTAGCGGAAAGCTCAGGATAGAGGTCAGCAACAACCCGATCGCGCAGGGCACTGACAACATCCAATTGCTTTAAGCTATCCACATCCAACTGAGACAGTTCCCAACTTTGCCAAGCCGCTTCAATCTGGTTGCGGATCGTTTGCAAATAGAGCGATCGCTCATTCTCATAGTTACTTAGTGCGTCGTACCAGAAGAACTTGAGACGGTTGATGCGGTAGAGCACGCGCTGCAAAAAACGATGCGCCTCACTGGAATTGTAAACGTCACCATAAGCCGCTACTAACGCCGCTGCCACTGCCTTCTCAAAAGACTCGCGCGTGGGCAACAATTGCTCTAGGTTTTCATCAAGAGCAGGAGTGTTGAGTAGAGTAAGAAATAGCTGTTCGGCTTCGTTGTAGTTAGGTGCAGTTGCACGTGTCAGTGGGTGATGCATGACTGCTGACGTTAAACGGTCTGACATTTCGCGGTCTGACATCTCTTGGTAACGGCGCATAAGGTTCGTTGAAGTTTTTCCTGAATACCCCTTTATCGTGATGGTTTGTTACATAAACTTCATCTACTTGAGTAGTAGATTTAATCCTCTACATACGTATCTAGAGAGAGAATATCTTGCCTGCTAAAGGCATGGAAGGGTGGGAAGGTGAAAGGGTGAAAGAGTAGGGAGGTGGAAGAGTGAGAAGACGGGAAGGTAAAAGGGTGAAAGGGTAGAAAGGTGGAAGGGGCGTTGGCATTGCCATATTTTTACTAATTCTTCAACCCTTCATTCCCTTATCCCCTTACCTCTTCACCTCAAGCCGATCGCCCGGTTTCTGCCTTAAATACCAAACCAAAGCAGTAAACAGGGCAATGCCCACGCCGTACTTCAGCACATCTGGCACTGCAGGATTGGGTGAGAAAAACCCCTCAATGATGCCAGCAATGACTAGCATGGGCACAATGCCATAGACCAATTGAACAGCCTGAATACCATAGAGCTTGAGCGCCTCCGATCGCTTATAAACACCTGGAAACAGTAGCGCTCTGGCAAGCAAGAAACCAGCGCCACCCGCAAGAAAGATGGCAGGCAGTTCTAACGCTCCGTGGGGAAACACAAACGCCCAGAACGGCAAGGCAAGGTTGTTTTGCCCGACCAACGTGCCGATCGTGCCAATCAGGGTGCCGTTGAGAAGCATGGCATAGGTAGTAAATAGCCCTCCTGTCATGCCGCCTGCGACTGCCGCAAACGAAACCTTGATGTTGTTGATCATGATGTTAGTAGAGGCAAACGGCTCAATACCAACGATCGACCCCATCCAAAGCTCACCACGATCGCGTACCTGCTCGATCATTGCTGCTGGCACCACTAGCGCTAAAAAGGCAGGATCACGCCATGCTAACCACCACGACACTAAGCCTGCGATGACGAATAAGCCTGCTGCTAGAGCAATGTAACCTCGTGACTGCTGTACAACGGCTGGAAACCCCCAGCGATAGAACAACCAGAGGGCTTGCCATTCTTGACGGCGCGACCCTTGATAGATTTGGGTATAGCTACGGGTTGCCAGCGTCTGTAAATCTTGCACAATAAGGTCGCCTACTTCATGAGTGCGGGCGCGTGCTAGGTCAGCAGCGGTCGATCGATACAAGCTAGCAAGTTGCCGGATTTCGTTGGCATCCAGTGCTTTTAAGCCTTGCTTTTCTGCTTTTTTGAGCAGGGTATCCAGTTCACCCCAACTGGGTTGCCGCCGCGCCAGCCAGCGCTGAATGTTCATAATCTGTGATATTTTCTGGGACCGTAGAAAGATCGTTTAGAATCGCGTCAACATCTAATGCTCTGAATAGCCAAAGTGTAGCTCATGGCTTCTCCTTCTAATTCGCCTAGTTCCGTCCAGTCGCTTAGTGTGGGTAATGTTGTTAGCGCTGGGTTTCAGCTTTACAGCACTCACGCCAAGCAATATTTGACGATCGCCCTTTTTGCAACGCTATGGATTCTGCTGCCGTTTGCTGCGGTCATCCCGGTCGTTTTATTTTTTGTGTCAGTGCAGAACTACTACGCCACACTAGGCTTGATCATTCCTGCCTTGATTGTGCTGCTTCTGTATGCCACTGCCAAGTACCTGACCAACTTAGCGTTGATCGCACGTCTGGCGTTTGGTGAACTGACTAACCAGCCCGAATCCCTGAAGGATGCTCGTCGTTATGTGCGATCGCGTCAGTGGAGTTTTCTCATCGCGTCACTGCTGCTGGGCTTGATTGGCATGGGTGTTGCCATTGTCTTTTACCTGGTGCTGGCGATCGCCGTTGTGGGTTTGTTAAGCGCAGCGGGTGGGTTGTCGCTTTTCTCGAACCCATCACCAGAAGCACTAGCGGCAAACGGTGGTACATTCGTACTAATCGGTCTCCTGTTTCTCCTCCTCTTGCTGGCATTTTTGGTCTTTCTGTTCTGGTTTGCTGCCCGCTTTGTGGCGGCTGAAGTCCCTCTAGCAGTGGAACCTGGAGTTACCGCAACGAAAACAATCGATCGCATGTGGTCACTGACAAAAGGCAGTGCCTGGCGGATTGCTCTCATTTTGTTCATCACGTCTTTGGTGACAATGCCCATTCAACTGCTGGTACAGATTGGGATTAGTGCCACCAATGCGATGATTGAAGCCGCTGGCTTTACGCCTGGTGATCCTAGCTATACCGCGCTGTCTCTTGTAATCACATATATTTTGAGCTTCGCCGTTTCGATCGTCGTCATACCACTGTGGCAGACCATCAAAGCGGTCATTTACTACGATTTGCGGAGTCGCCGTGAAGGGTTAGGCTTACAGTTGCGCGATCGCGGTACACACGATCGCGGCACATTGAACTAATCACCCCATGCGTTTCTTCAACCGAGTTTCGTTATCCACACCAGAAAGCATCGAGCTAGAGTTTACGCTGGCAGGTATCGGCAATCGCACGCTGGCATTAGCGATTGACTACCAAATTTTGGGTCTGTTGCTGGTTGGCTTCTGGGCGATCTGGAGCGTGTTTAGCCTTGGACTGATGAGCTATCTGAGCCAAGCCAATTTCAGCTACGCCTCAGCTCCACTCTGGCTACTGGCGATCGCGCTACTGATCAGTTTCTTCCTCTTTACAGGCTACTTCGCTTTTTTTGAGGTCATTTGGCAAGGGCAAACCCCCGGCAAACGCATGACCAAAATTCGCGTCATCCGCGATGATGGTAGACCGATTGGGCTAGCGCAAGCCGCAATGCGTGCTTTATTGCGACCACTAGATGACCTTTTCTTCATTGGCGTTTTCTTCATTCTCCTAGGCAAGCAAGAAAAACGACTGGGCGATTGGGCAGCTGGAACGCTCGTCGTACAGGAACAACGGGGCGATCGCAAAGCCACGCTGACCATTTCTGACCCAGCAAAGCAACTGGCGATCGATCTACCCAAGCTGGCAGATCTGAACCAACTACTGCCTGATGACTTTGCCGTTGTCCGCGCCTACCTGCAACGACGACGCACGATGGAAACCCAAGCCAAAAACGACCTGAGCATGAATCTGGCACGGCAGCTTCGGACGGTCATTGCGCTCGAAACTATTCCCCCCAATACTACGCCTGACCAATTTCTCGAAGCCGTCTATGAGGCGTATCAGCAGATGGCAGGGAGGGGATTTAGCGATCGAGGTTAGCCAGAATTGGTAATGCAGTCGGTGCAACCATCAGTTAGACAGTGCTGCGTAGCCCCAACGATTGGTGATAGTAGCAAGCTGCGAGTCACAGGCTGCAAATTACAGACCGGAGCAATCTACGCTAGTGTAGAAATTGCCCCCTTGCCCGATCGTGTGTTGTGTTTCTAAGCCGTTCCCCTGCTTCCTTACTCCTCACTGCTTGCTTGTTAATTCCCCTGACAAGCTGTGCAAACAGTTCGCTTGGTGAATCGCTGGAACAATCCTTTGCTGCTGACCCTAAACTAGAAGAAAATGCGTCTTCTCAACCAACTGAAACCCCAACGGTAAGCGCAACACCTCCCTTTCAACCATCCATTCAGGGCAGCGAAACACCTACACCAACGTTGAGTCCGTCCCCGTCGGTCACGCCTCAGACAAACGGTAGCCAAGCTAGCATCCCTCCCTTCTCAGACAGTACAGTGGTTGGTGCGTCTGGCAATTCTGATGGCAGTATTGATACCACCACTGCGTCTAACAACTCAAATGGTGGGCAAGCGACAGGGACAGATGGCGCGATCGCCTTTAGTGACCTAACGAAAGCGCCTAAAGCGCTACAACAATATGTGTCAGATTTGGCACAACTGGGCGTTCTCACACCAGCAAGCAGCAGTAAAGCCAACCAGGCAAAAGAAAAGACACTGTTTGAACCCAATAGCGTGATCACTCGTCGTGATTACGTGCGCTGGCTAGTAGCGGCAAACAATCGGCTCTACGCTGCCCAACCTGCTAAGCAAATTCGCCTCAGTACCGATGCCGTCCAACCTGCCTTTCAGGACGTGCCTCGCCAAGACCCTGACTTTCCAGCCATTCAGGGGTTAGCAGAAGCAGGCTTGATTCCCAGTTCGTTAACAGGTGATAGCACGACTGTTACCTTTCGTCCCGATGCGCCGCTCACCCGTGAAGCGCTTATTCTCTGGAAAGTACCGGCGGATACTCGTCAAGCGCTGCCAACTGCCAGTCTGGATGCCATCAAGCAAACCTGGGGCTTTCAAGATGCTGCCCGCATCGACCCTAAAGCGATGCGAGCGGTGTTAGCCGATTTCCAAAACGGCGATTTAGCCAATCTTCGACGTGCATTTGGTTACACCACCTTGTTGCAACCCAAGAAGGCGGTCACTCGTGCCGAAGCTGCTGCTGCGCTCTGGTATTTTGGCTTTCAGGGTGATGGGCAGTCGGCTCAGGATGCACTTAAGATACCTTCCAAGCCTTAAGAGTGTTTGAACCAATGACCGTATGGAACAGTCGTCATCCTGTCTGTAACATCCTATGAATCGCGTCGGGTTGGTCTTCACAGTTCCCTACAATGATTTTAGAGCAGTCGCTATCTGGACGAGGGCAGGCTAAAGGGGTTTCCCTAGGCTGGAGTAATGCCTCTACAGACCCTTGAATGCCTACAACCTGTTTAGCGATCGCCCCAGCAAACGATACGAGAGTGCCGAAGCAGTATGCCCAAAACCGTTGCCGATGTGATGACCCGTGACCCCATCACTGTCACACCTGAGACACCGCTTACAGAAGTTATTCGGACAATTTCCGATCGGAAGATCAGCGGTTTACCTGTTGTTGACAACACAGGCAAACTTGTTGGGGTCATTTCTGAAACTGACCTTATGTGGCGCGAAACCGGAGTAAAACAGCCGCCTTATATCATGCTGCTAGACAGTGTGATCTATTTAGAGAACCCCGGACAATACGAGCGCGATTTGCATAAGGCGCTGGGGCAAACCGTTAAGGAAGTCATGAGCCAAAAGCCGATTACTGTCACTCCTGAAAAATCGCTACGGGAAGCCGCACAACTCATGCACGACCATAAAATTCATCGTCTGCCAGTGCTGGATACTAAAGGGCAAGTGGTTGGCATTCTTACCCGTGGTGACGTTATTCGGGTTATGGCAGCAGAGCAGGACGGCTAAGGGACGGTTTTGAGTTTTGAGTTAGTTTGCTTCTGAGCATTCACTACTGACTCCTCATTCGGTACTCCTCACCCATAAATCATTATTAAAAAACGAGATTGATCAGCATGAGTATTACACCTGAATCGGTTGGCGTGTTGTTGGAGTCGTCGGATTTTGGCGATCGCTTGCGAGCAGTGAACCAAATCAGACAATTGGAACCATCGATCGGCTTTAAGTTAATTCAGGTTGCCATTCAAGATAGCAACCCGCGTGTACGCTACGCGGCAGTCAGTCAATTGTCTACGCTGGGACAGCAAGATTTGCCTCAGGTGGCAACCATCCTACGCGAGCGCCTGCATGACGAAGAAACAGACGTGCAGGCAGCCGCTGCTGATTCGATCGGGGCACTCCAGTTAACTGAGGTGTTTGATGATCTGCAACAGCTTTATCACACGACCTCTGAATGGTTGGTGAAGTTCAGCATTGTAGCGACGTTAGGCGAACTGGGCGACAATCGGGCGTTTGGTTTGTTAGAAGAAGCGCTGAAGTCTGATAACGAGCTGCTGCAAACGGCAGCGATCGGCTCTTTAGGCGAATTAGGCGACGATCGCGCCATTCAACTGCTCATCCCGTTTGCAACTAATCCCGATTGGCAAATCCGCTATCGAGTCGTGCAGGCACTCGCCCACCTGGATCATGCGACGGGTCAAGCCACTTTAGAAACACTGGCTCAAGACGACATGGAGCAGGTCGCCCAGGAAGCCCGCAATTACCTCAAAAAGTAGAACCTCAAAATAGGCAAAAAAAGGGCGTTGCTTGCAACGCCCCATCTACACAGTGATCAAAACACCGAGGCATCGGAACGTAAGGCTGCTTAATTAATCAGTTTTAGACGACCAGTACTGATTTGATCGAAAATGCGGTTGATTTTGTTGCGTTCGCTATCCAGAAGTTTTTGTTCAGCCAGCAGAATGGAGGTGAGTTGCAGATGATCCTGCCGACTTATTTCACCAGCCGCAAGAATGTGATCAACCAGTTGATAAAGTGTTGCCTTTGGCTGACCTTGAATGCTCCGCATGATGCCCCCTTTTTAACCCAGTGCGTTTTTAGGGTTCTGAATTTAGGATGCTGAATTAAATATCTGTAGACCTCACAAGCTGTAGGGGCATCACAATGCCGCGCTTTCACATGAAGAATGTAACTCTATTTAATTCGTGTCTTTAATCCGTGTCCCTTAGTAGTTGCTAATAGATTGATTATTCCCACCGCTAAGCCTCTTGTAGCAATAGTTCTATGGAGACTGTGCGATCGTAGGGGTCAGCATCATGAAGCATTAATGAAGTTATGGCAATGCTCTGCCACCGCGTTTTCTCATCTGTTTGCTAAGGTAAGCGGGTAGCAACTACTTTAGGATATTTAGCCATGCAGGTTTATCGGCTCTCGGCGCTCTCTGACAATTACATCTTTTTGCTGCATGAGCCAGAGCAAAACATTGCAGCCGTTGTCGATCCGGCGGAGGCAAGCCCTGTGCTAGAACGTTTGAAAGAGCTGGGCGCAACGCTAGTGGCAGTCTTCAATACGCACCACCATTCAGATCATGTGGGCGGCAACACTAGACTCTTGCAGCAGTTTCCTGAAGCTGTCGTTTATGGTGGGGCAGAAGACCGGGGCAGAATACCCGGACAAACAATCTTTTTGCAGGAGGGCGATCGTGTCTCTTTTGCTAACCGCAGCGCCGAAGTATTCTTTGTACCCGGTCATACTCGCGCTCACATTGCCTACTACTTTGCGCCCACTACAGTGGACGAACCAGGCGAGCTTTTTTGTGGCGATACGCTGTTTGCAGGTGGGTGCGGCAGGCTGTTTGAAGGCACGCCAACGCAGATGGTCGATTCCCTCAGTAAACTCCGCGCTTTACCAGACAAAACGCGCATTTGGTGCGCCCATGAATACACGTTGAAGAACCTGGAGTTTGCTTTGACAGTCGATCGCACGAATATAGCGTTACAAGAGCGGTTAGCAGCGGTGAGAACTGCTCGTAGTCATAACGAAGCCACCATTCCGTCAAATTTAGGTGTAGAGAAGCGCACCAATCCCTTTTTGCGGTGGGATGATCTGGGGCTACGAGGGATTGTTAACGCTGAAAATGACATCCAGACCTTCGCCCGTTTACGAGGCATGAAAGAGTGCTTCTAAACACAAGCTTCCCAACGTTCTGAAAGAATTAGGTAGCCACAGCAAGCTCAAGCGCTTGAGCGATCGCCTAATCGAAGTAAAACAACGTCACGATCTTGCGCTGGTCTTCGGCTTCATGACAGGTTGTGAGGAGAGTTTGGCTGTCATGAAAGGCGAAACAAATAAGCTGTTGACAGCGCGAGATGATTTCAGAGTTGCAGAGTGCGCTTGCTTCTGCCAAAGACAGGGTATTGTTGCCGGGATTTTCCACCAGATGCATGACTTGCTCTAACTGTTCGCGCGATTCACGCGGCTGGCGTTCCATGCTTTGCGGCAAAATTACCGTTAGCAGCGCTGGGTCTGCCCGCATCGCACCTCGAATTGCCGCCTGATTTGTGCCTGTAGCACCAGACGTAATTAAGCGGTTGCCCTCTAACACCAGGGCGTAGCTCATCATTTCAATCAAGTTCTGATGCGTAATGGGAACGTGACGAGAGCCTAGCAGCGCAATGCGCTTCGCGCCTGTTTGCTGAATGGTCGCCAGTTCTTGTAAAAAATCGTCTACCTTGGGCAGGTCTATGGACTGACTCAACGATGCTATCAACCTGAACAACTTAAATATATTAGCAGACGGCGCTAGTGTTGCAGCGCCTCAACACCGTTGATCAGATTGAAGAAGGTTGTTTCAGCATGCTAAAAGCCACAACACAGCGTTAGCTATCAGCTGTGTCACCCTAGCAAGCGCTCACTAATAGGTCGCTAAGACGATTACTCCGTGGGGCAGTAAAGAAGTGATTATAAGCTGGTGATAGCGCTCTGGTGCTGCAACCGCCACTATCATAGATTGCCTATCAATTTACCCAAAGCACGATCGAATGTCTTCGATCTGGTTATGGTCGCTTTGGAAGTTGTCTACGCTCAAATATTAGTGGAGAGCCATAAGTGAAAACGTCATTACTTTAGGGCTACTTCTTTTTCAGCACGTAGAAAACAAATTCATCATCCAAGATGCCATTTTGAATGAGCGTTTCTTCAATTTGAAGAAGCACTTTAACCCAAGACCGAGCAACCTCATCGTGGTTTGATCGTTTAAAGTCGAAGTGACCTGTCATGTAAGACAACAGTGTGCCTCCAAAGCCTTTCTTTTCAACCAGCTCAAACACTTCTGGTAGAAGAGCTTTAAGCGCTGGTCCGCAGATCGCTTCGGATGGGTCAAAGTTAATAATTGATTCCTCTGAAGGCGCAACGTAATACACCACAGCATTTTCGGCAGCCGTAGCTGGAAGATACGCTTCCTCATCACGAGGAAAAGGACGAAACGTCTTTGGCACAACAGCGAGAGCGGCATTAATCCAGCGTACCTGTTCTGGTGGGAGCTGAAAGCGTACGGGACCCACAAACTCGACCGCGATCATGACACCATCATCAGTTAGGCATTGATTCAGCATCTCAAGGCAACGTTCAATCTGCTCAATGTGATGCAACACACCTTCTGCAATGATGAAATCAAATTTGTCCTTAAAAGTAGCAGTGTTGAGGTCGGCGATAACATAAGTGATGTCGGTGTAGCCTAGTGCTTGGCTTGCAGCTTCGGCACGCTTAAGGGCTTTATCAGCAATATCTGAAGCGACAATCTCGCCAACAAAGCCATGTGCCCGCAACGATCGCTCGACGAAACCTTCATTCGCTCCTAAGATAAGGCACTTGTAATCCCTTGGGGGTTTCGTAAAAGCAGTAAGCCCTACAGCCGAAGCCATATAGCGCTTTACAGCATAAGTTAGCCAGTGAATAGGCTCCCCTGCAATTTTGTTCTGGACGTATTGGATACATTCTTCTGAACCCAGCCACATCTCACTGTAAGAGACAGGAGTATCGGCATTCCAGGGATTGTTATCATTAGATGGCTGCTGTTCCTCTGACACCCCAGTCACTAATGATGTTGAAACTTGAAGCGATTCTTCCGTAGTAATTTCAGACATTTTTGTGCCAACTTCATACGACGTTCTAGCTGTTGCTTGACTAAAGAGGAAAACCGACCAACGTTCAGGTAAATGCATCAAGCCAACAAGCGTGACCGGGTTAGATCATAAGGGCATTCGTCAAATTTGAGCGTAATTCTCATCAAAAATATAGAACTTCGGGCTTGCAAGGTTCTTGGCACCGCAGTGATTCTGCCCTGCTGAAAGGGATAGGGCACTGGATTTAATTCTGCTCATACCATGCCATGCGAAAGTCTGCTCAACCTAACCCATCTTTAGTTTGTTTGAGTTCCATACTCAATCCAAGTCCTAGACCTTAGGAGTCACTAGTTTTAACAATAGAAGCATAAGAGTTTCAGAACTTTTGGCAGCTAACCAGTTCTATAGTTCGTTATCTAGAAGATTCAAATGAAGAAACGAATCACCTGACTGTAGCAACACCAAACCATTCAAGCGGTTGACGATTGCAGGATGCGCTCTAGTTGTAACCCACTCTATGCTGCTAGCAGTAAGTAATGTGCAGACGTTTATAATGAGCTGGAAAGTTGGACAGAAAGTAGTGTGCGATCAATATATAAAGCAAGCAGCGGACTGCTACATCCGCACCATTGACCTCCATCAAAGCGTCACTATTGTTTGCCCAAGTACGAACACTATTGTTTGCGGTCAGCGTCAAAATCTAGAGCGCTTAGGCTGGCGAACTGCTCTGTAAGTTAATGTAGCGTTTCAACTTGCTGTTGCTTGCTCCCTTAACTCTGCTGATCGCTGTTGGATTTCTGCGATCGCAAAAATAGCCTGAAAAGGTAGACCAACCTTTTGGTAGAGCTCCGCGCCACCCTGCTGACGATCAACCAGCGAAATTACACCATTCACCTGATAGCCCGCTTGCTGTAAACGCTCTACCGCTTTGAGTGCAGATTGCCCAGTGGTAACAACGTCTTCCAACACGGTAATGGCGCTACCCTCCGGCAAGCCAGGACCTTCAATATAGGCGCGAGTGCCATGCCCCTTTGCTTCTTTGCGGATGATTAGGGCAGGCAGCGATCGCCCCTCATAGGCAGCCACTACGCTGACAGCCGTCACAATGGGGTCGGCTCCTAGCGTTAACCCAGCTACAGCTTGCGTTCCCTCCGGCAGCAACGGCAGCAACAAACGACCCACCGCCAAACCGCCCTGGGGATGAAGCGTAATTTGCTTGCCGTTAATGTAATAGGTTGCCCGTTGACCGGAGGTGAGTAAAAAGTCTCCTTCTTGATAAGCAACCTGACAAAATAAATCCAAAAGTTGCTGGCGCAAGGTACTTAAATCAACGGTCGCAATCGACTGCGGCGCATCGGTTAATGATCGATCAATTTTGGTCATAGATTTGCGTAAACTCAGTAGAATTGATGCAGACTAGGGCATAAGTTTGGGTAGACTGCAATCAATAGATTAGCAAGTGCGGTGATAGCAATCGGATACAAAGCGTCTGAGCCTAACCGTTTTGAGTCACCAACTGATTTTGAGTTACCAGCTTAACGATCAGCCATCCGAGTCTTAGCTTAGTTTTAAGCACAAATATCCACAGATCAAACTATTGAGGAGTGTTTTTATGGGCATCAGCTACAAGAGTACAATTATTGGGCTCGCAGTCATAGCACTCTCTACTGTTACTGCCTCAGCCGTGAGTGCACAGCAAGACTTTGACCTTCCTACTACTGGGGTGCCCAACAACATACCTGATCAATTAAGCGACGTACAGTTTTCCAACGATCGCGACTATTTTCGCAATCGCTCCATTCCCAGACAGGTAAGCTATATCTTTGGTCCTGGCATTCTCATCCGCAATTCCTTCCCAGAGAACGAAATTGCTCGCGATGGCAAAGCAATCTTTGACTTCTACCAGGATCTGTTGGCGCGTCAGATGTCAAGCCGTCCTGTGGTTCGTACGCCTGATCTGCCCAACCAATTTAATCTATCCATTCGAGAACTGCCAGTTGAAACGGCGCTGCCGCCAGCAACGACTTTTTCTCCTATCGACTCTACCCCACCGAGACCAACGCCACTGCAAACCAGACCTCAAGTGCCCGCACTCTGGTAAGTTACGCTTGAACCGCGATCGTTTGTTATAAGGCTCTTGAGTAATAAGTCATAGGGACGCAGAGTGAGGAATGCCTTCGCTGTGCGTCCCTATGCGTTTAGTTCTATGCGTTTGATGCTGAACTTGTAAATCCAGGGTGCAGGGGTCGAACCTGCCTGGGGCGAATTATGAGTTCGCTGCCTAAACCGCTCGGCCAACCCTGGGTGCCATTATTGTACCTCGATTTTTTTGACTTGCTTCAGCCGTTCCTGGTTTACGCTTTGGTTAGCTGAGAAGGGCAGAGTCAATGCCCTTACCTCAAAGTTTTACTGCAAAAATTCCAGTCGTTTAAAAATTTTATGCTGCATCATGAGCGTCTGTGTCTAGAATTAGAGCGATCGTCCTTAACGCATTAACTAGAACGCATTAGCTAGCGCTCTTACCCTCAGCTCATTGCCCTCAGCTTACCCAACACCAGCTCATGAAACTGAATTCCACCGTAGCACTGACCTTGATTCTTCTGGTGTCGATGGTCGCCGCCGGATTAATCAGCGCTTCGTGGGGCACTGCGCTAGGGCGAGAAGCACTCAAAGGCATTACGCAGCCAGATACTCGCCCCACGAACAATAAGGCTGGGGGGCAAACAGGTGCTGCTCGGCGAGAAGGACTCACTGTTTTGCCAGAAAACACAATTATTACTAATGTTAAAGCCCGTATGAATGGCAGTGCGGCGAAAGGCTCGAAGGTTAGCCCGCCTGAACCACCTGCTGCGAAAGCACCGATCGTTCAAGGTGCTGTGCCGCAATTTCCATTGACCACTAAAAGCCAGGACGTTGTACTAGAAGTTAAATCGGCGCGTCAACAGGGAGAGCTTTTTGTCTTGGCGGTTAGCCTTCGCAATGAAGGTCAGCAGCCAGTACAGTTTGTCTATGATGCGTTGACGATCACGGATGAGAAAGGGCAAACCCTTAAAGCCACGACTGATGGCTTGCCTGCGGAACTGCCAGCGTCTAGCGGTGCCTTTCCTGGCACGATTAGCATTCCTGCTACGTCCCTTGAAGGGGTAAAAAACGTCGCTCTTTCCCTCAGCAGCTATCCCGACAAGCAGCTTCAGCTTCAGTTACCGAATGTACCAATTGTTCGGTAGAAGTTTCTCGCTCCATACCCCTCTAGGAGAGATCCTTCGACCGTGCTACACCTGATAGGCTGCTTGCCCCTTAGCTTTGTCGTTCATCGTTTCGTCATCCCGATCGGGTTAATTACCCCCCCTACGACAAATTTCACCTGGTCAGACATAGTGGCGCGTCTTTCAGCTGTGCTACTGCTGATTGCTATCAATGCGTTCTTTGTAGCGGCTGAGTTTTCAATGGTTTCCGTACGACGATCGCGCATTAATCAGCTTGTCGATGCCGGTGATCTTCAGGCACGCACTGTACAGAACCTACAGCAAAGTATTGAGCGCTTACTGTCTACAACCCAACTGGGTATTACGCTTTCAAGTTTAGCGCTGGGCTGGATTGGGGAAAACGCGATGGCAGGTCTGGTTGCCAATTCGTTGAGCCAGCTACCGCTAGCAGAAAACAATCGGCATGTGCTCAGCCATTCGATCGCCACCCCCATCACGTTTTTGCTGCTTGCTTACCTGCAAATTGTGCTGGGTGAGTTGTGCCCTAAGGCTGTCGCACTCCTGTATTCGGAGCAACTGGCGCGGTCTCTTGCGGCTCCTAGTTTGGCGATCGCCCGCATCTTTCACCCGTTTATCTGGATTTTGAACCAATCGACTCGGCTGTTGCTACGGTTAGGCGGCATTCAATATACCGGACAGGGCTGGTCAAATCAGGTGACGCCAGAAGAACTCCAGCTCATCATTGCCATGTCGAGCGAGTCCACTGGGTTGGAAGCAGAAGAGCGGCAATTGTTACGCAATGTCTTTGAGTTTGGCGATGTGTCAGCGGGTGAAGTCATGGTGCCGCGTACCAGCATTGCTGCCATTCCCTACGATGCCACACTCAAGATGTTTCTCGAAGAAGTTGCTGAGTCAGGGCACTCGCATTATCCAGTAGTGGGTGAGTCACTGGACGATGTGCGCGGACTGCTTCATTTTCGGGAGTTAGCTGCTCCACTCGCGCAGGAAGCACTCAACCTGGACAGCCCTATTCGAGACTGGTTGCGTCCCGCTCGGTTTGTACCAGAATATATGCTGCTGAGCGAGCTACTACCGCTGATGCAACGATCGCGCCAGCCAATGGTGATGGTCGTTGATGAATATGGTGGTACAGCAGGTCTAGTGACGATCGAAGATCTGATTGCTGAGATCTTGGGCGATACGGCTGAACTTGACAATGATGATACAGCAAGCATTCAGATTTTGGATGAGCGAACGTTCCTAGTCCAGGCGCAAATCGACCTAGAGGAAGTCAATGAGGCGTTAAATCTGGAATTGCCGTTAGCCGATGATTACCAGACGCTTGGCGGCTTTGTCCTTTTTCAGCTCCAAAAAATTCCACAGCTTGGCGAAAACTTGCACTACGGCGATGCTGAGTTCACCATCATCTCGGCTGAAGGTCCTCGTTTACACCAAATCCAAATTCATCGCCTGGGAGCTGCTGAGACTAATCTAAGCGACTTTACCGCCACTGAGGCGGAGGATGGTGAACACGCGCACACGCAGACTTCAGAGAAACGACCTGAAGAATCAGATCATTCGCTGTTTCTTTAACTCATGCCGACATTCAGTCGTAGCACTGTCTTTAATGTCCTGTTAAGGCAGCCTTGACTAACTACTTGCCATGAGGAAGCGCGTAAAAGTCTCTACCTTCACCGAATGCAAAACGGAGCGATTGGCTTAATGTCTTGCTGCTCTGAGTCACAAAAACGATCACAGACAGGAAGACTAGACCACTCGACAGCCCAAACAGCCCGCGGTAGCCAATTTGTTCAGCAAAGAGCCCCAGTGTTGGACCGGCGATCGCAATGCCGAGATCAAAACCACCGACGCATAGAGAAAAAACTCGTCCCCGTTCGTGCGCCTCCGAGCGGTCAGCAACCAGCGCAATCATCAGCGGCAAAAAGATACCGATACCTGCCCCTTCGAGCAGCCCAGCCAGCAGAAAAACATCCGTACTGCGAGCAGACCACAACAGCAGCATTGTCACGGCATATAGCAGCAGACCAAGCGTAATAAACCGCCCACGCCCGTGGCGGTCGGAGGCACGCCCTGTTAACAGCCGGACGCTAAAGCTTGCGACGGCTGCTGCCGTATAGAATAGCCCCGCATTAAGGTTGACCCCAGCTTCTTGAATGAATAGCGGCACAAATGTACTCAAAACGCCAAACGCCATCCCTGCAAGCATCAATGTCAGCGTGGGTGTTCGCAGCCGTGGACTCCACAGCAAGCGCCAAAGGGTAGTTTTGCTTGTGCTTGCTATCGGTTGAGCAACAGGTACAGGTGCTTGAATCCATAGGGCGCCTACAAACCCCACAACCCCTAATCCAGTTGATAGCAAAAAGAGCGGCGTATACCCTGCCCACTCTTGCAAAAAGCCACCGATCGCAGGTCCAATTGCCACTCCAACTGGATTCACCAGGCTCATGTAGCCAATCACCTCACCCCGATTTGACGGTGGCGATAGATCTACAACTAGCGTACTGTAAGCGGTAGTGAAGGCTGCAATGCTGAGTCCATGAAACGCCCGAACCGCAATCAGGAGTGGCATCGATTGGGTTACCAGGTAGCCAAGAGGTGCGATCGCCGCCGCAACTAGACCAATCAATAACACCACCTGACGACCACGGCGATCGGCTAACTGTCCTAGCCACGGACGAAACAATAGTAGCCCAACCGCAAACGCTCCCATCACTACACCAATCTGAGACTTTGTGCCGCCTACATCACGAATGTAAAGCGGTAGCGTTGGCAGTAACGCTGCCAAACTTGCCCAGAACAGTAACCCAACGGCAAACAAGAGCAACAGGTTGCGGCGGGTTGCTGGCTCTAGAGTGCTAAAAACTTTCAAGACTGTTGTCCTCTATCTAACGAATCTGATGGGCTGGCAACTCTTTCCCAAGCCTTACCTGTACTGCCTTCAATCTAATCGTTTGGGCATTCAAGCAAGGGGATGAAGGTGAGGGCGCTTTGCCAGTCAACCAGTTACAAACTCACCTTAAATAAGATGAGGTTTAACTAGCCAGCAGCGAAGGAAAGATGTTACTCAATAGCTGGGCGTAATGATTGATAAGCTGCCTTTCGACTTTGCGTTCGACGTTTCGGCTAAACTCACGTTGAAGCTTGAGCACTCAGGTCGAAAGCTCACGTCGAAGTCTCAATGCTCTCCATTTTATGTGTAAGTGGGTTGGGCGCAGTCGAAACCTAGTCTCTAAGTAATGCTTAATTTAGCCCTCCTACTTAGCACCGCGTTTAACGTCAACGTCTCCTCTCTATGATGAAGATTTCTTAACAATATAGCTACACCAGTAGGTCTCTTGCAGCCGTGAAATTTAGCTTGAAGTTTGACTTAGAGAACGTGGCTGTTCAGAGAACGCTCGATTCAGTGTCGATGCCAGCCAGCATTCGTGCCACATTTCCAAACGATTTAAGCCAACGGTTTAAAAAGAAATAGGGGCACATTTTCATGCGCCCCTATCCCAAAAAACTTGTTAAGGCTCCCCGCAACGCCGTCTTACCTCAGTTTTTGACCTGGTTAAAACACCAGGTGGGTACCAATGTGCTGTGACTTAAAGTTTCCGAGTACAAGCCCGGTATACTGCCGTCCAGCGGTCGGTTCCCATGTTCAAAAGGAATAGATCAAAAAACGTTATTGGCAGTCACCAACGTCGCAGAAGAACCTTTCATTATTTTAACGGCTAAAACTGCAAACTGCCTACATCCCTCGATCGCCGTTTCAACTTTTGCCCTCAAAATGGCGCTGCTACAGATTCAAACAACGATACAGAAGCAGTTCTACCTCCTAAGACTAATCTGTGATTCTTGCACATAAACCGGCTCCTGCTGCCATCAAAACGGCAGCGATCGCGAACGAAGTGTTGATATTGTCCCTAAGCAACAGCGCTGAAACGGTGGCTCCAGCAAAGGGTGACAGAGCAAAGTAGGCACCGGCACGCGGCGCACCCAGATGTCGCAACGCCATGACAAAGCAAACCAGCGTTAGCCCACTGGTAAAGAAGCCAACGACTAAAACGCTACATAGGACGGGTAGCGCTGGTAGCTGTTGTCCCAGCAACAGGGCGATCGCCACATTCACGCTGCCAGCGAGACCTGCTTTCAGCATGGCGACCTGGATGGGATCTTTCGTCGCGACTTTGCTAGTGAAATTGCTATCCAGCGCCCAGTGAAAGCAGGTTCCCAGAATCAGCAGTGCGCCCCACGTCATCCCCACTCCCGAGTGCTCGGCACGAGCCAGCACAATGCCTCCCGCTACGATCGCCACAATGCCGAGAAAAACCTGCCACTGCCAGCGCTCCCCAAACAGCGTCCATGCCAACACTGCTGTGAAGACACATTCAAAGTTCAGCAGCAAAGAGGCTGCCGCTGCCGTTGTGTTTACTAAGCCCAACGTTAGCAGCACAGGTGCAATGACACCGCCAGTCAGGATGGAAGCTGCTAGCCAGCCCCAGTCGCGCTGCTGCAAGCGATCGGAGGTGTCAGTCTGCTGACGAAGGAGATAAGTGCGAACTACATAGATGGGCAAAAGCCCCAACCCACCGCCCAAAAAGAGCAGACCTGCCAGCATCCATGGCTGCACATTGTTAAGAAACAGCTTTGCTAGAGGCGTAGTGCCACCAAACAAGAGTGCTGTAGCAATGCCAAAGCCAATACCTGGCAAAGATGCCCGAACTTTAGACTGGGTCACAAATGCACCTAAGCCGGTAACACCAGAAAGGATACCTCGATCGCACCATAGAATGTCTCTAGGCTGTGCTCGCCCTGGTCATTGACACCATGACCTTGCCCGGAGTAGAGGCGCGAAAGGCGATAGCGATGATAGTTACCCAACAAGGCGGGCAAGGTGATGTAGTGTACTTCGTCACCGTTAAACAAATCCCGATCGAGGTCAGGCAGACTGTACCAGGGACACTTCATCAACTCATGGTGGGCGTTGTGGTAGCCAAAGTTTAGCAAGAGCAAATTGAGCCACCGATAGCGCAATGACACCACGTTTGAGAAGGTATTTGCCTGTTCGTGGGCACGATCGCGCTTTGGAATCTCGCTGCCGACGGGAAACACCTCATAGGTATGCTGAAACGCATCGACAAACCGCAGTACGGTTAGCATCCCGATATACGCAAAGAAGTAGAGCAACAGCGCTTTCGGTGACACGATCGCCAACAGTGTGAACAGTCCGCCCCGGATCAGCAAAGTAAAAGTGTTCCGCCAGCGCTCATCTTTACGCTCCTCGTCCCAAAACGGTGCAATGATCGAGCGGAGACGCAGCAAAAATGCTAATGCGGGAAAGTAGAGCCATTCCAACGCCAGCAGCAGCGATCGTACTGGCGCAGGCATTGCTTGCAAAAACGTCACCAGGTCAAAGCGGCAAAAATCAACTCGATTGACATGATGGGCAATATGCAGCCGTGCCAAGTCTTCAAAACGGGCATAGCAACCGCCATTGAGCCAGAGCATCAGGTTGCCAAAAGCAACATTCCACGCCTTGCTTTCAAAAATAGCGCTGTGCATGAAGTCGTGCGCCAAATATGCCGAACAAAGCAGGCTGTGAGTCAAAAAGACTACTCCTACAGCATTCAGCCAGCCGTTTGGCTGTAGCAACAGTGCAATACCGCCCACATAGCTCACCAGCGTGTAAGCGATCGCTAGCGTATTCCACAGCGGCTTTTTTTGATGCAAATAGCGGTTAACGTCGATCGCGACAGTAGCCATAACGTGTTGAAACCCCTGATTTTTCTCATATTTCTACAAAGAACCCAAAACGCTTTAGAAAAGCACACTTGAGCAGTCTAAAGGCTTAGTTCGTTTGAAAGCCTAGTGCGTTGGAGTACAGACGATCGCACGCCAATCGCTTTGAAGCTTCTGCTGATCAATTCATCATCTTAACTAACCAGCTTTGAGCTGTCTGTAGAACCTGTAACTAGAATCGAGTGTCATCCTTTAAGCAAAGTAAGATAACAGTTGGTTTTGATCTTAAAGTCATTCCAGCAGCCTTAATCCGTGCAGCATTAAACGACAATGGCTTCCCCCCTCGATCGCCCGATTATTTTTGAGTTGGTTGTTCGCTCAACGCACCCAGCCATTCTGGAAGGGCTAGACGTTTGGCTGCGTTTGGGGCTGCTGTCGGATGAAATGGTGCGGCAGCTTTGCGAGGATCATCTCACCTGTCTACTGTCCGAGTCAGTTGCAGTGCGATCGGGCGGCAAGGCGTTTGTCATTGCCAATGATTTTGCGACGGAAGCAGTGCCCGAGCTAGTGGGGGCAAGTGCGGCAAAAGAGCGATCGCCCAATGTGGTCGCACGCAGTATCCAGTCATTTATGGCAGAGGTCAGCGTCATCTGGCTGCTGTTCCTGGGCGTTTTTATGGTGGTGGTGTCATCAGGAGTGCTGGCAGCAACCCAATGGCGCAACTTCTCTCCAGTTGCACAATACGGGCTTTTGTTTGCTTATACGCTGGCTTTTTGGGCGGCGAGTGTTTGGACGGGGCGACAACCCAATCTGCGTTTGACAGCACGGATGCTCCAGGTCGCGACTCTGCTGATTATTCCAGTCAACTTTTGGACGATGGACGGGTTCCGCCTGTGGCAAAGCGGGCTGGGTTGGGTGGCGGCAGCGATCGCAGCATTAGTGCTAACAGGCATTACGGTGCAACTGCTGAGAGCGGAAGTAGGGAGCCGAGGTGCGGACTCTGGGCTGCGAGTATGGCTACCTTTAGGAGTAGTGATCGCGCTCAGTTGGTTGCATTGGGGCTGGGGTTGGACAGGTTTTCCACTTGTAGCAACGTACGTGGGGACGATCGGGGCAACGATCGCACTGGTTTATCAAGAGCGAGAGCTAGGAGCCGGGCTTCGACATGAGCGTTCAGCCGAACGTGGGCAGGACTCAGAGCCAGCAGCAATATCTGACAGTTCTGTATCTGGTAGTGCTGATAGTAGGGAATCTCAAACACAGGAAGCACTGGAGTCTTCAAACACTCCCTCACCCCTTCACTCTTCCACCCCTTCCTCCTCACCCTCCCTCACCCTTTCCACCATCACGATCGCGATCGCCACACTGCTACTGCTTGGTCGTGCCGTTTTTGCAGCAGGAGTGTTGATCGACCGTTTGGGGTTAGCGATCGGCATTTGTGGCTGGTTACTGTGCTGGCTAGGGCGACGGGATGCAAGTCGCCTTGGCTGGCAACGCGGTGGAACAGGGCTACTGCTAGCAGGCTGGTTGATCGCAGTGACCGTGACACCACCCTGGCAGGCGCTCGCAATTAGTGGCTTGAGCCTATGGCTACTGGGCGATCGACTGTGGCGATCGGGGCAGGGGCAATATTTGACAGCAGGATGGCTAGTGGGATTGCAAGCTGTTTGGCTGCTGTGGCGCGTTATTTCACCCGATTGGCAGCAACGCCTCATTGCCACGAGCGTCCGTTTAGCGGGATCGGAGGCGATGCCGATCGCACTGCTGGGTCTGTGGTTTTTTCCCTATCTAGTACTGACTGTGTGGCTGGCGTTTCGCCTACGTCGCTGGCATCAAGCAGCTTTAGCACAACAGGCAGAACTGCTGGCGCTGATCCTAGGTGTTGCCCTGGCAGCAGTGAGTTTTGGCAATGGGCTGACGCGATCGTGCAACTTAGCGCTATCGACTCTCGCTCTTATCAGCGTTTTGCGAGGACGCACCCGTCCTGAATTACCCCTGGTTTACCTGACCCATACCACTGGTGTGGCAGCGATCGTCGCTCTTATTCACGTATGCTTCCCAAACCTGAGCATGACTAGTTGGGCAGGTCTGTTGCTCATTGGCATGGTTGTGGAATGGGGGTTTAGTCTCATCCTGCCATCGCCACCTGCTACCCGGCACTCGGCACCCGATACTCCCTCCACGGTGCCGCAGTCCCTTACTGCCAAGCAGCTCTGGCAGCAAAGCACCTGGCACCTGGGACTTGTCTTGTCAGCTAGCAGCTACCTGCTGTTGCGAAATGCCTTCTTGACCGATGGCATGACAGGGGGACTGATGTGGTTAATCACGCCGATCGCGCTGACTGTACTGGGTAGCCGCAGAGGGTTGGCACAGCAACGGCTGGCAAGCGGGTTTAGCGTCGTGGCGCTCTTTCTGGTGCAGGTGCTCCTGTTTGATTCGGCTCCAGAACGGCTGATCGGTCTGGGAACAGCTACCGTACTGCTGTTGATTAACACGCATCAACTACGGCAGTTGGCAGTGGCCGTTGTTACGGTGGGCTTTGGATTAGCGTTTGCTGCCGTTGCAATCTATGAAGCATTGACGGATCAGCTTACGATCGAGTTAAGCATTAATCTGCTGGCAATCGCCGTTCTCCTCCTCTGGCTCTTGTGGGGTTGGTTGCAGCGCCGTACTACTGTCCTGGCAACTCTTTATCGAAAGGCAACTGACAGATGGGCAATCGCAGTGGCGGTGGCAACCTTGCTTTTGCTTACGCTCTGTCATTTGGTCATTTACGGCGGGCTGGAAGAACCTGATTGGCAGTACCTTTCTGTAGCTGTGCTGCTGCTAGTGGCAACAGGCTACCGCACCTGGAGGCAACCTCAGAATGCTAGCTTCTACGCGATCGCCTGGAGCCTGGAGCTTGTTGTTACAGGTAGCTTGGCGCTCACCGGGAAAGCATTGGATGCTGTCGCGATCGCGAACCTGGGACTGGGACTGGGAACGCAACTGCTGGGGGATTGGTGGCTCGTTCGCCGAGGCGTTCCAGGGGCCGCAATTCAGCGGTCAGCGATCGACAGTCAGTCCTCCGTTGCTTCTACTCCTTCACCCCTTCACCCCTCCATTCCCTCACCTTTTTCTAGCTGGCATGTTATCCCCCTCCTCTATGCACTCGTTGGCTTGCTGATCCAACACCGCTCTTTCACTGCTACGACGGGTCTTTTTACCTTGGCAGCTGCACTGGTGGGCATTGGTGTCGGGCGACGAAAGCCCTTCAGGTTATTGGTGTATCTGTCGCTATTGGTTAGTTCGATCGCCGCTTATGAATTGCTCGTTTACCAGCTTTTGCAGGCAGAGGGAGGCAGAGCTGGCGACGGCATTGTGTTGCTTGCAGGTCTAGCTGCCGCGATCGCGATCGCCAATCGGCTACTGCAACGGTGGCTCATTCCTTACCTCCGGCTGACGGCTCAAGAAGTTGCGGCGATCGCGCATTTGCATTGGGGCTTTGGCAGCGCACTTCTACCCACAGCGATTGCTAGTTCGCTCAGTGCTTCTGGTGCATGGCTGTGGATTAGCGTTACGGCTACCCTGGCAGCCTATGCGCTGATCATGGGTAACGAGCGGTGGCAAGGGGAGAGGAGAGAGAGGAGAGGAGAGAGGGGAGAAGAGAGACGGGAGAACGGTATTCAATCCGTGCATGAAGCAAGCGTTGATGAGGCAGGAAGCCCCCTTTACTCCTTCACTCCTTCACCCCATCACCCTTCCACCCCTTCACTTCTTACCTGGACTTACGCGGGCATCATTGAGGCGTTCGCGGCTCTTGCTTACCTGCTCCATCAGTTGTTGCCTGAGTCGGTGCTGCTGGCGTGGGGAGGGGCGATCGCGGCTAGCGTGGCGTTTGGGCTGTACCAGCTTCCCTGGCAACGTTGGGGTTGGCAGCGCGAACCGTGGCGACGATCGATGGCGCTTTTGCCTGTTGCTGTGTCGCTCTTGACGGCTGGAATGGCTACCATTCAGAGCTTGTTGATTGCCGCCGCATTTTACGCGTGGCTGGCAAAAGTAACGCGACAAGTGCGCTTGAGCTACCTCGGTGTGGTGCTAGCAGATTGGGCGCTTTTGCGCTGGCTTAACCAGATTGGTGCAACAGAGTCACTCTGGTACGCGGCAGTGTTCAGCGCATCATTGCTGTACTTGACGCAGATTGATCCAGCGTTGCGATCGTCCAACGAACGCGAAAGACGACATTTGCTACGAAGTTTGGCAGCGGCGCTAGTTTGCCTAACAGCGTTTTATCAAGCAGAAGTGGGCATTGTGGGTGCGCCACTGCTGCTACCAGGCATTCTTAGCATTGCGATCGCGCTTGGGTTTATTTTGGCGGGCTTGCGACTCCGTATCCGAGCCTTTCTCTTCGTTGGCACGGCTGTTTTTATGATTCAGGTGCTCCGACAAGTCGCACGGTTTGCCAGCGAATCGCTGCCGTTATGGTCAATGGGCATCGTTCTAGGCATCGCGTTTATCTGGATTGCTGCTACGTTTGAAGCCCGCCGCACCCAAATTTCGACCTTGATGAACTATTGGTCTACAGAGCTAGAAGCCTGGGAGTGATGGTGAATGTTGCTAGAGGGAAAGCCCCAGCTTGATGCCTAGTGCTGTGTGCACAACCAACAAGCCGATCGCCACAGTGCCCAGATAGGCATGAAGCATCCGCAAGCCAGATTTGTCGCCCCAAAAGCCAGCTAGCGGGAGGCTGCTATTCGTTGCCAGTAGACCGATCGCTGCCGTGCCTGTCCAAAAGTGAGGGCTTTCGAGAATAGGCTTGTGCTGCATAACCAGCGACAACACGCCGCCTGTGTAGCCTAAAGCCAGAAACAAAAACATCAGGGGCGCTAGTTTGCGATGGTCAGCACGGTTTTTGGCAGCCACTTCTTTGTCGGCAGCAAGCCGTCCGCGCCACCCTGCATAGGCGACATAGCTGCCCATAACGAAGATCACAATACCCATCATGGCGGGATGTCCCCACTGGGTGATGGGTGCTGGAATACCCAGACTACGAAACCAGGCAGCGATCGGCTCTAGCAGTTCACTTAGGCTTGTCATAGTTATCACTTATCCACGGTGTCAAACGATGCGGTGTTCCGGTTTAGATTACTTTACATCTTGACCGACCTCTTGACCGAATGTTGTAGTTTGGCTGACCTTCGGCTGACCACGATCGCTGTAATGACGCTCCAACGGGCTTATTCAACGTACCCCTACGGTATCTGGTGACTACAGCGGGATACTGTTAGAAACGTGACCAATAATTTGCGTCTCATCTGGTTCATCGGGTATCCTCACACCATTAAGACTGACAGGCAAGCAATGCGATTTTGGCGACGGCTCATTCACTTACTACAGAAGGCTTTCAGCGATGAGAGCTTTTCAAAGATACTGCAAAGCTTTGAAGGGTTTATCTCAAAAGTGCTGTCGGTTGCCATGATCTTTGTGATCCTGCTGGCAGTTTACGATCTTCTGCTTTTTCTGGTTACAGATGTTTTTACCACTGAGCCATACGGTCGCCTTGGCACGGCACTTTTTACCATTTTTGGTTTATTTCTCAACGTTCTCATTGCACTAGAGATTCTCGAAAACATTACAGCTTACCTGAAACATCATGCCATTCAGGTCGAGTTAGTGATTGCAACATCACTGGTGGCAGTCTCTAGAAAAATCATTATTCTGGATTTGGAGAAGCTTGCTGGTTTAGAGGTGATCGCGCTGGCATTTACTGTGCTATCGCTGGCAATCAGCTATTGGCTTGTGCGTGGTGTAAACCGTCGCTCACGACACCATGACTCTAATGATTGAGAGGGGCAGACGGGCTGGCGTGTAAGGTAGAAGACGTATGACGTTGGTGCTGGCGTATGATTCAGTTTTTTCAATTTGAAGCCGATTTTGTGGAATCGCTCCGCTGTGTGCCCATGCAGGTGCGCCTTAAGCTTGATACCTGCGGTGTGAAGTTGAAACTGGCACAGTGGAATCAATTTAACCAGGACGATCGCCGATCGCTGATTGCTTTGCCCTGCGACACTGAAGCCGAAGTGCAAGCATATCGCCATTTTTTGCAGGGGTTGATTCAAGAGCGAACAGGTACAGTGGCAACCGACTTGGCGATCGATCCTGCACCCGCATGGCTGGATGAGTCTACGATTCCAACCAGCGTGCAGGAAAAAGCCCAGGAAAATGGTGCCGTGATCGCGATCGACCAGTGGGCAGCACTTGCCCCTGTCCAGCGCTTTGCACTCATCAAGCTCAGCCGCTCTAGCCACGAAAACGCAAACTTTCTGCCTGCGTTAAAAGAATTTCATGTGGTTTAAGCAGCGATGAAAAAGCCTAGCGTTTTGGCTTTCTTAGTGTGTGACTTTGCACGATCGCACTCCCTACAGAAAATATAGAACGTTGCTCAAAGTACTACTTGAATCAATATTTTTGTAAGCTTACTAATACTACGCTGAAGCTTTTAGTAAGGCTCTATATATATCTCCCAAAGCTATCCCACAAGTCTCTGTATAACTTCACGCAGGCGGCAAAGTTCTCTTAGTCACAATCGCTGCCATTCTCATTCTCACCTTACCCCGATCGCTCATAATAGAGAGCTTGACGAACACGATGTAGCAAGGGTAGCTGGGATGTTAAGTCGTCATATTGTGCAAAGCAAAATTGCGCTTGCGTTTGCTGCGTCTGGAGTTCCAATAGACACAGCGAAAGACATCGCCTTTCATATGACCGATTGGCATGGAGACTTGGAAGCAATGACGAAAATCTGGGAGCAAGCCGATCAACTGAGTGACGACGAAATCACGGAGCTTGTTTATACGTTCCTGGTTCATGTACCCGAACACGTAGCAGCGGCTACCAAACTAAGCGATTGTGGCTCCGTCCGAGACATTTTTGACGTAGGTGTCTGCAACCCTGATACTTAAAAGTTGCAAAAGTCGTAACCAGAACTTCTGCTGTGATCTGTGCAGGAACGATCTACGCTGGAAAGAGCAGCAGAAAGGAACGCCAATGGTAACGACATCGCCCATCATCTACCCAGAATCAGACGGACTGCCAATGGCAGAGAACACGATCCAGTTTGAGTGGATTGTGTACATCAAAAAAGGACTGGATTGGTTGTTTATTGACGACCCATCGGTTTTCGTTGCGGGCGATTTGCTCTGGTATCCCGTTGAAGGCGATAACAAGCTGCGACAGGCACCCGATGCCATGGTCGTGTTTGACCGACCCAAAGGCGATCGCGCCAGCTACCAGCAATGGCTCGAAAACGATACACCACCGCACGTTGTTTTTGAGGTGATTGCGCCCGGTCACACCATCCCCGAAATGACCCGCAAATTTCAGTTTTATGAGCGCTATGGTGTAGAGGAGTACTATATCTACGACCCTGATCGCGCCAGCTTGGGTGGGTTTCTGCGTCAGGACGATCGCCTGGAAGCGATCGAATCAATGGAAGCCTGGGTCAGCCCTCGGTTAAACGTTTGTTTTGGCTTAACCCCAGAAGGCGATCTCGTACTGATTCGTCCCAATGGACAACCCTTTGAAACCTACGAGCAAATTGCAGAGCGAGCAGAACAAGAGCGATCGCGGGCAGACCACGAACGCCAACGCGCTGATCAAGAGCGCCAACGTGCCGATGCTGCCGAACGTCGCGCCCAGCAAGCAGAGGCTGAAGTGCAGCGGCTCAAAGCGCAATTACAGGCGCTCGGACATAACCCTAATGATGCGACGAATTGAGGCTTTATCACCATGCAAATGTTAGACCGACCATTAGACCGTGCTGCCAATGATCAATTGACGATCGCCGGACGCACCTTTAAATCACGCTTGATGACAGGCACTGGCAAATATCGCAACTTTGACGAAATGCGCCAGAGTATCGCTGCCAGCGAATGCGAAATTGTCACCGTTGCCGTGCGGCGTGTGCAAACCAATGCTCCCGGTCATGAAGGGCTGGCGGACGCGCTGGATTGGACAAAAATCTGGATGTTGCCCAATACCGCAGGCTGCCAAACCGCAGACGAAGCAGTGCGCGTGGCTCGTCTGGGTCGCGAAATGGCAAAACTGCTGGGTCAAGAAGACAACAACTTCGTCAAGCTGGAAGTCATTCCCGACTCCAAGTATTTGCTGCCCGACCCGATCGGCACCCTCGAAGCGGCTGAGAAACTCGTTAAAGAAGGCTTTGCCGTGCTGCCTTACATCAACGCCGATCCCATTCTGGCAAAGCGTTTAGAAGACGTGGGTTGTGTGACGGTCATGCCGCTTGGTTCGCCGATCGGCTCTGGGCAAGGGCTAAATAATGCCGCCAATATTCGGATCATTATCGAGAATGCCACGGTGCCAGTCGTGGTCGATGCAGGAATTGGGGTGCCTAGTGAAGCCGCACAGGCAATGGAACTGGGAGCCGATGCGCTGCTGATTAACACTGCGATCGCTCAGGCGCAAAATCCGGCTGGCATGGCACGCGCGATGCATTTAGCCGCGATCGCTGGACGGCTCGCCTATCAAGCAGGGCGTATTCCCATCAAAATCTACGCCAGCCCAAGCTCGCCAACAACGGGGACAGTAAGTTAAGCAGTGTTGCTATTGGTGTTGTTTGCCAAGAATTTAGCCTAATCGCTGAATCTTTTTGTTAGCTGTGTGAGTTATCCCTGATTTTTTGTTACAATTCTTGAAATATCTGAGGATTAACTTATGCGTTACACCGTTGAAGAGGGTGGTCGGTTAAATAATTTTGCGATTGAGCCAAAAATGTACCAGGCGGAGCCGCCCACCCAAAATCAAAAGCGTAACTACCTCATTCTGAGTGTTGGAGCAGTCGCGTTAATTGGTGGACTTCTTTTTGTAGCGGCATCTGTGTCGTAACTGCAATTTTTTTGACATCAGTTTTTTGGTGGCTTTTAAGAAAAAAACTCTCTAGAATGAACGATGGAATTGAACCGGGCAGCTTGCTAAGTGTAAGCGCCCGGTTTTTTTGGGGGCAACTGGCTGGCTTAGGGAATGTCAGCCAATCATCCTGAGCGAAGCCCAAGCCGCTGAAAAGAGTTGTATTCGCTCCAATCACAGACGGCTTCGTACGACCCGGCGTACTATCTGCAATGCAACTCGCTGACTGTTCTCTAACGGCTTCTCCTGCTGGCGATCGCGCACTTCAGGTTTTCTCGGGACAAAACCAAACGGCATACTTGCGCTTGAAGCTGGCACTCAGCCTTAGCCTGCGTCGACAAATTTTTCTGGCAGTCTGCGACGATCTGGCACTGCGTAACCGAATTGCGGCTCGCCTCTATGCAGAACTGGCGTACCCAGCGCCCAAGCTGCTGACAACTGATGCTGTGCCAGCACCACAAGACGACTCGGCTAGCGTCATCTCACCTCTAGATCATCGCCTGTCGGTGATTGCCGACGAACACGATGCCTCCACACTGCCAAGAGCGTCGCGACCATCGCGGTTGCTCTATCCTCGGTTGGTGAGCCTGAACCTCAACCTGAGTGAACCGAACCCAATGGTACAGATTGCGGAGTGGTTGGCTGAGTATCCACCACCAAAGGGTTGCCAGCCAAGACTGCGATCGCCCGGATTCCAAATTTTGGGCGTTGAGCGCCTGACTCGTCAGCCCGCTCCCGTGCAAAAGCGGTTTTTGCACTCGCTCCAGCAGATCGAGCATTACCTCTCTTGTTTAGAGTCCCCGCTCCTGCTCTGGTTGCCGCGCCCCTGGCTCAACGCAGTGCAGCAGTCTGCTCCTGACTTCTGGAACTGGCACACTGCTCTGTTTGAATTTGAGGGCGATCCAACCCCTGTGCGGTCTGTTGCCGTGCGGCTAGTGACTAACAATGCAGCACCAGCTCAGACGCAGAGCTTTAGTAGTGAGCCAAGTGACCCTTCTTATCACGTCAGTAACGCCACGACAGAGGCGTTTACCACTACACCCGCCGCAGACCTATCATTACAAGAACCGTCCAAAGAAAATCTGTGGGATATTCTCAGCCATGATCTAGCGCTGCTGGATGCACCGAAGCAATTGGCATCAGAACAAGCGGTATCCGAGCAAGAGGTGTCATCGCAATCGCAACCGCTAGCACCGACCGATCTCGACCCAGCCGCAGTGCCAGCGATCGCAACTGTTGACAGTGAGGCTGCGATCACCCAACCAACGAATCCAACAAACGAGGCAGGCAAACTCCTGCCAGTGACTCCTGCGGTCGCTAACTCTATAGCAGTACATTCTGCGGCAAGCGTCCTACCAGTTGTAGCGCTTACTGATACGCCGACACAGCCACCGACTGTCAGTGCTGATACTCCCGATCAAAGTCAGGCAGCACTGGCATTAGCAGATCTTATTCTGGCAGTGATGGCTGAAGAAGTAGGCAAAACGCCTTCTAGTCAAAATGCCATCATCATTCAGACCTTGCAGCAGATTGAGCAACTGCATTTGCAACAGGCTCCAAAAGCAACGCTGTTAGCGGCATACCAAAATCTGGGCAATCTTTGTCGCGATCGCATTGAGCAGGGGGAAGCCTCTTCACAACACTTGCTGCTGACAGTTTGTGTGTATGAGCAAACGCTGCCGTGGCTGGACGATGCTTCGCTGCTGTGGTCAGACGTGCTGAATGACATTGGCAATCTGTATTGGATGCTATCGCGACAAGAGTCTGTAGTAGACGAAAGCCTGACGTATCTGGATCAGGCGATCGCCGCGTATCAGCAAGCCTTGGCAAAAACCAATCCCGATACACGCCCCCACAACTACGCCATGATTCAGAACAACATTGGTTCTGCATATGGTGATATGGCACGGTTTCGTACACCAGCCGAAAGTTTGGAGCAGTCTGTTGCAGCCTATGAGTTAGCGCTACGCTATCGCCCACTGCACGACGACCCAGCACGCTATGCCGCCACGCAAAATAATCTCGGTACGGCTTACTGGAATTTGGCACAGTATCAGCAACCCGTGCGACGGCTTAAGCAAGCGATCGCCGCCTATTTCGAGGCATTGCGCTACTACAGTCCCACCTGCGAACCCATGCACTACGCCATGATCCAAAACAATCTCGGCACAGCGTACTGGAATCTGGCGCAGCAACCCCAAGTAAATCTTGGTGTAGGGACAGCAACAGGCAAAAGTCTTTCCGCAGCAGACCTGTTGGAACGGGCGATCGCTGCTTACTGTGCCGCACTGGTTTATCGCACCCTGGATGTTGCTCCTGCTGCCTATGCCGCAACACAAAACAATCTTGGTACGGCGTACTGGCAACTTGCCACCCTCCTAGAGAGCCAGCCTGACCAACGCCATGAGCAATTGCAGCAGGCGATCGTAGCCTACAAAGCGGCGATCGCTGCTGTAGAATACTTGACAACCGCCAGCACCTCTTTCCCCTCACTTTCCTTTGACCCTGCTGCCACCCACAACAACCTAGGACTCGCCTACTACCAACTTGCGATCGCTAAACATCAGCGTGACAGCAATACCCAGCGCTCTGCCAACCTGGAAGCTGCCCTACACCATCATCTTCAGGCACTACAGGCTTGGCAAACCCAACCAGACCTTTACAAAACTGTGTTTAGCTACGTCATCCAAACTATACGTGCCTTCCACAGCGAATTTGGCTCCAAAGGGCAATCCCTGGCGCTATCTAAAGTGCCTGCAAATTTATTGCCTGACGTGTTGAGGCAGCTTTAGAGGAGAGGGGTAGAAGGCAGAGGGCAGAAGGTGAAAGGGTAAAACAGTAAAAGGGTAAAGGCTCAAGGCTAAAAGTTTAGTCATCACAGCTTTCCTCCTCTCTGCTCCCCTCGCCGCCTTTGCTCCCCCCTATCCCTTATCCAGATGCTGAGCCAACACTCGCGCTCATACAACTGTTCAAACAAGGCTTGTGAGACAGGGCTGCGGTCGCCAAAGCGCTTACCTAGCAAGTTTTGGCTCAGGTACAGGTTTGTGGTCTTAGTGCTTCGCACACGCTACGCGAACAGTATTGGCTGGCATGCGCTTGACGTTGGCAGGGGTGCTCAAGCGGCTGACAAAAGTCGTCCAGTGTTCACCATATAGGTGTGGTGTCGAGGCGCGCTACGCTGGTGTTCCTAGCTGAGACCGCTACTTCAAAACCAGGTTCAGCTTTTCTTGTGTCAATTTCTGTTCGTCGAACTCATGTGGTACTAGAAGCAAAAACGTAACGCTAAAAAAAGTGTCTATGCTTTTGTCTACCAGGCGTCGCTTTAATGCTCCGCAGCTTTGGGCTGAGAGGCTTCGTACTGCGCGGTGAAAGGAATGTCACCAGGAGCAGAACTCAGGCTCAGCGTGCCAGTGAGGGTTTGCTCGGCGATCGTTCCTTGTACTTTCACGGTGCCCTGGCATTTGGGTAAGTAACTCGCCTCTCCTTGTAGTGTCAGTCGTTGGTTCTCCCAGTTTCCCGTCATGGAGGGGCGTTCCGTTGCCCGTTTGCCCAACGTTTCGATCGTGTCTGCCGCCAACAGCGAACCTGTCAGGTAAATGCCAGACTGTTGCACCAAAAGCACAAGCTGATCGGACTTCAAGCATCCTGGTAAGTCTTGAGCGGGAATCTGGTAGCGCCCGTCAATTTTTTGAGCCGCTTTGAGGTTCGCTTCACCGTATGCCGTGACGACACTGAACAAAGTAACGACAGACGTGATCGCGACAGCGTAGAAAGTCAACGATTTGAGATTGAAATGATTTCCCATCGGTCAGCGCTTAATGATTAACTTTGCAGGTCGTTGTCTGTAGGTAGTGAGAAGGTAAAAAGCAACTTAAAATCTGCCCTTACCCCTCATCGCTCATCTTCGATTCCTCATCCGTTTCTCCCTTACTTATCGCCGAAGTGATTACTGCTGGTTCGTTCAGCCCACTCCCAGTAGCGGTGTTAAGCACGGATGATAGGTGTGCCGTCACTTGACTATAGCGGCGGGTGATGAGCAAGGATGAGTGACACTGTACTGCTAATTGATCGGCATAAAAGCCCAGCGTTTGACGTTCTAGACCCCATTCACGGCTGGCTCCGGCGATCGTTAAGTCTACTTTAGCCGAGGCTTCTACAACAGCAGCGATCGGGTTATTTGACTCAATTTGTGGCGTGTGAATGCGATCGCGCACTGAAGAGGGTAACTGCTCCATCAGTGTCCGAAACTCGTAGGTGCGATCGTTGGCTTGATGTCCCTGGGTAAGGCTGAGAATTGTCAGAGAGGAGTTTTTGCTGTTCACAAGAATGCGTAAGGCAATTTCTAGCCCTAAGTCATTGTGCAAATCAGAAACGTATGGCACCAGTAAGTGTTCTAGCTTGCTGTGCTGACGGTCAACAAAAACAGCGACATCCGTACGCGCAGTACTGAGGATTTGCCCCACACGCCCCCCCAGTCGATTACGGCTAAAGGCAGGACGGTGCCAGCCCATTAAAATGAGGTCAGCACGATCGCTATCTGCAATTCTGGCTGTTTCCTGGGCGACATCGGTTGCAACCCGCACGATCGGACGCACTAAGGGTCGTACTAACGGTGGCTCGAGGCTTGCTATGAGTGCTGCTAATTGCCGTTCGCGTTCAGCAATGAGTCGCTCTGCCTCGGCTGGAGTGCCACCAAACGCATATTCTTCATCAAGCTGGATCAGACTCAAGGGATAAATGGCAGCGGGTGCTAGCTGCAAGGATTGGTCAGTGCCACCCAGCGCGATCGTCACTGCCAATTCAACCAAACCTTTTTGGCTATTGGGATTGGCAATAGGCACAATAATTCGATACGCTGGCTCGATTTCATCCGTAGTTGATTCAACAACATCCTTGCGGATCAACCGTTTAGGATACGTCCACTCCAGCAGCGGCGAAGTCATGAAGGTTGTCACCAACGCCATAATCACCAGCATTGTAAACAGCAGTGGCGAGATGACATTCAGGCTTAAACCAATGTTTAGCACAATGAGTTCAGTCAAGCCGCGCGTATTCATCAGCCAACCTAGCGCTGAGGCTTCTCGCTTTTCAATTCCAGAAACCCTAGCTGCAAAGTACGTGCCACAATATTTGCCTATGATCGCCACCAGGACAACTAAACCGCACAGCAGCCATAAAAACGGCGTATTGAGCAAGCCAATTTGAGTTCGCAAACCACTATAGGCAAAGAAAACGGGTAGGAGAAACGTCAGCACAAAATCTTCAGTCTTTTGCGCCAGTTCGCGCGTTAGCCCCGGATGTTTGGGCATGACTGCGCCAATCAAGAAGGCACCAAAAATCAGGTGAATGCCAATCAGCTCTGTAACTAGGGCAGAAAGCACAACACCCATATAAATGACCGCCAGGACGAACTGATTCAGCCGTCCGCTGCGGTCGTAATAGGCGGCAAACGTTTTCAGAAACTTCCGCCCCACCGTCACCATAAACGCAATGTAGACAAGTGACAGCACAATAGTAGGAATCGCTCCTGCCATGCTGTTTGTGCGCGTCACCGCGATCGCCAGCGCCAGCAGACACCATGCTGTTACGTCATCGACTGCCGCACACGTTAATGCCATCGTCCCCAGCCGCGTGTTCTGGAGGTTATTTTCGGTAATAATTCGTGCCAGCACCGGAAACGCCGTAATGGACATTGCCGCACCCAAAAAAAGCGCAAACGCTGTAAACGAGACGACCCCACTTGAAACCAGCGGATAAAGCAGCAGCGCCAGCAGCGATCCTAGCGAAAACGGCACCAAAATGCTGACATGAGAGACCAGCACTGCTATGTCGAGATGGCTTCGTAGATACTTAGGGTCAAGCTCCAGCCCAATCAAAAACATGAAAAAGATCAGCCCAATCTGAGCCAGCACATTCAGAAAGGGAATCGTTTCGGGTGGAAAAAGCGCAGTCGCCAAACTGGGTGCTAGCAATCCGAGTAGGGATGGTCCTAGCATCACCCCAGCGACAATCTCACCAATGACTAACGGCTGTTTAAGGCGACGAAAACCTAACCCAACGACACGGGAAAGACCGATGACAATAAGGATTTCGATTAGAACATGGACGATAATATCGAATTTCATTGGAGTGGTAGAAGAAGGGGAAGAGTCGTGAGAAGGAGAGAAGAAGTGACGCAGGCGTTGCTTGTGCTACTGCGCCAGCGCGTTTTGGGCGATAGCGTTTCCTTTAGAAGCAGCCTCACCTCCTTCCCCTCCGATCGCTTCACTTTTTAACAAGAAAATAACTGTGGCTGACCCGTTTGAATGTTGCTGTAGTGCTGTTTTTTTGGCTCTCTTCACTTGGTTAATTCCCTGAACGGCTAGACACTGACCCCATTACCCTTTACTTTTTGCCCCAACGTTACTATCGGCATTTGGCAGTTGCAACGCTCGTCCGCGCCACGTCCAGCCCCAGCCAGTTTCGGTCTTGATAATTGAAACAATTGCGATCGCTGCCACAAGCACACCGCCCACACCTGTGAGCCACCAATAACGGGGTGGCATAGCAGTCACACGCTCAATGGAGCGACGCAGGTCGTACTGTAACCCGATCGCAACCAGGGCAAGCACGATCGTTAACCCGTTCACGAAACTGAACCCGATAGTGCCACTTTGATAGAGTGCGGTAACTAATGCTAACCAAGGCAGCACACAAACCCAGACCATGATTGTGGCTGAAAAAAGGCTCGTAGAAAGCTGACGACGGGAGCCTAGATGCCAGTTTTTAGTCCAGCCTTCCCAAACCGCAGCTAGCGATCGATACATACGCACCGATGCCAGCTCTGCACCAACGGCATAGTAGAGCTTTAGCCCTTTCTGCTTGACGCGCCGCGCCAGTTCGACATCTTCCACCGCTTGATCGGCAACTGCCTGGTGTCCACCGAGTTGTTCGTATGCGGTGCGCCGAAACAGCATAAACATTCCGGCTGCAAAAGCTGCCTCAGCGTCAGGGTCATTCACTTCATTAAAGTCGAATCCGGCAATGAGTAAACTCATCATCCACGGTTGCACCAACCATTCTGCAAGGCAACCACAAACAATCTCAGGACAAAGGGTTAATAAATCAATCTGCTTTTGTTGTACCGTTTTCACTGCCGCAGCGATCGCCCCTGGCTTGAGCCTCACATCCGCATCCAGAAACAACAGAAACTCTCCTGTCGCTTGCGTCGCTGCCTGAACACACGCCCAGTTTTTGCCTGACCAAATTTCGTTTTCGGGTCGCGGTTTGCCTTCCAGTACCCGTAAGCGGCGATCATTAAGGGTTTGCTGAAGCGTTTGGACGATCGTTAGCGTGGCATCGCTCGACTGGTCATCAACCACCCACACGTCCAACTGTTCTGCGGCTGTCGTATTTTGTAAAACAGACTGCACGCAGGCTTCAATATTGTCTGCCTCGTTGTAAGCAGGGATGATAACTGAAATGGTAGAAACTGTGGCTGAGTTATCTGGTGGTATAACGCTGACGGGATCGCCTGCGATCGCCAGTTTAGGAGCGGTTTCAGCAATGCGACGTAATCTGGCTGAGTAAGTCATCACCCCGATCAGAGCGATCACTGTCACTGCAAGTAATATCAAAGGTTTAACAACGGTAGGTTCTGTCCAGCTTAAAGATTAAGTTGATTTGGGGCATGACCCAAGGGACGGCTTTTCGATGTACGACTTCTCTAAAATGCCTGCTTGGGCTGCCTTACCAATGTAGGTCCAGCAATCAACCCAAGTGTACCGCAGGGCTTCAAGAAACCACCTCACTGCTTTTCTTTTCAGGAAGATTCGGTTTCTTTAAAAAAGATTTAGATTCCTTGCTTATAATTTGTACAGACATCTTCGTATTGCTTCAACAGTTGCAAGCAATCAGCTCCTTTACTCCCTTTGAACGATGCCCCGGATACTCGTCATCGACGACGACCCTGCAATTTCAGAACTCGTCGCGGTAAATCTCGAAATGGCTGGTTATGACGTGAGCCAAGCGGCTGATGGCATCAAGGGTCAAGCAATGGCTTTGCAGCTTCAGCCCGATCTCGTCATGCTGGACCTTATGCTGCCTAAAGTCGATGGGTTCACAGTCTGTCAGCGTTTGCGCCGTGATGAACGCACCTCTGATATCCCTGTTTTAATGCTGACTGCTCTGAGTCAGACGCAGAATAAAGTAGAAGGCTTTAACGCCGGTGCTGATGATTACCTCACCAAGCCCTTTGAAGTAGAGGAAATGCTGGCACGGGTGCGGGCACTCTTGCGTCGAACTGATCGGATTCCCCAAGCCGCTAAGCACAGCGAGATTCTAAATTACGGTCCCCTAACTCTTGTGCCAGAGCGTTTTGAGGCGATTTGGTTTGACCAAACGGTAAAGTTGACTCACCTTGAATTTGAGCTACTGCACTGCTTGCTGCAACGCCATGGACAGACCGTTTCACCTAGCGAGATCCTTAAAGAAGTCTGGGGGTACGACCCCAATGACGACATTGAAACAATTCGGGTTCATGTCCGTCATCTAAGAACAAAGCTGGAACCTGACCCACGTCGTCCCAGCTACATTAAGACTGTGTATGGTGCAGGCTACTGTCTCGAACTGCCTGCTACTGGACAAGCGTCGGAGAGCGAAGCCTCATTAGCCGGTTAGTGTGTTGACTCAACCTTATCGCTTTGGTTGGTTTGATTGGTTTTGTCTCTGGTATCCACCCGGTTGGCTTATTCTGTTTAATCGTCATTGGCAGCATTACAAGCCTGATGTCAATGGCTGGAGCTGGCTAGAATACTTGCTCTTTTTGCTTCCAGGTGGTTTTTATCTCGCTCTGGTAAGCCGTTGGTTGCGGCTACAAGTTAAACGATTGCTGGGTCGCTCGCTCGTCTCAACGCCCGTTACACCTGACCCAGCCTATCAAGCAGCGTTTCAGCGCGAGATTTTGACACCGATCGTCACTCGTTACTTTCGTGCCACGTTACACTGCGTTGAAAATCTGCCTGCAAACGGTCCACTCATCGTCGCCATGAACCATGCAGGGATGTGCTTTCCGTGGGATTTTGTCAGTCTGGGCTACTTGTTAAGCCAGCAGCGTGATTGGTTTGTACAGCCGCTAGCGCATCCTATCTTTTTTGACCATCCCTGGCTGATTTGGTGGCTACCGAGCGGATGGGCACACGTGCTAGGTGGGGTGCGAGCAGAACGGCACAGTTTTGCAGCAGCACTACAGAATAGCGATACTAAAAAAAACAGTTTGTTGTATGCGCCAGAAAGTTGGCGGGGTTTAAGCAAAGGTTGGTGGCGGCGCTATCAATTGGCAACATTTGACCCTAGTTTTTTGCGGTTAAGCTTGCGCGATCGCGTGCCTGTACTGCCAGTAGCCTGCATTGGCAGTGAGGCGCTGCATCCACTAGCGACCAACCTGCCTTGGTTAGCCCGTCGTACTGGCTTGCCGCTGTTTCCACTATCACCATTGATGCTGGCATTTATACTCTTTCCCTCAATGGGTGTTTGGGCAATGCGATCGCGCTTGCAGTACTATGTGCAACCGCTTGAGCAACCCTGGGAGTCTGTTAAGCAGGGCGAGAAGCAAACCCAAACGCGCACGTACCGCATGGCAGAGGCACTGCGATCGCGCTTACAAACCGTTATTGATCACCTGCGGTAAGGACTTGCCGACTTTAACCATAGTTGCCGTGCGGCAGGCTTAAGGTAAAGCAACTACCCTGATTGAGTTCAGACCTAACAGTTAGATCGCCACCATGCAGTTGAGCTAGCTTGCGGGCAAGTGCCAGACCTAAGCCTGTGCCCTGGTACTTTTTGTTTAAGCCGCTATCAAGCTGTTGAAACGGTTGAAACAGAGTCGGAATGTCGTGAGGGGCAATGCCAATGCCCGTATCGGCAACATGAAAAAGGATAAAGGCTGGTGGCTGATTACCTAAGCCGGACTTGCTACTCCTTGGCTCTGCACTCTGGGTCTTCTCAACGGTAAGCGTCACTGTCCCTTGTTCGGTAAACTTGACGGCATTTGCCAACAGATTGACAAGAATTTGCTTCAGGCGACGACTATCGACAGTACAGGTTGTGACCTCAGGGGCGATCGCCAGACTCACCTGCAAGCCCCGATCGTCCGCTTGCTCTCGAATAAAAGCAAGACAAGCGGTACAAATTTCTTCAATAAAAACCTCTTCCAGCAATAGCTCATCTCGTCCTGCTTCGATTTTTGACAGATCGAGGAGATCGTTGATGAGCAACAGCAGGTGATCACCACACGCACTAATGTTCTCAAGATACTGTTGCTGCTTGGCAGTAAGGGGACCAAAAATCTGCTTAAGGAGCAAGCTAGAAAACCCTAAAATGCCAGTCAGGGGTGTCCGCAGTTCGTGGCTCATATTGGCAAGAAATTCGCTCTTCGACCGATTGGCAGAGTCAGAGAACCGTTTTTCTAGCTCTAGCTCATGAGTGCGCTCCTGAACCAGTTGCTCTAAGCGCTCATAGCTTTGAGCATTGTAGAGGGCGATCGCCGCCTGATCGCCAATTTGCTGCAACAGGTGAATTTCGTTCTCTGTAAACTCTCGTTTTGCCGTGGTGTTCAGGCAAAGCCCCCCAAAAAGTTGATCCCGAATCAAAATTGGCACAGCTAGAACTGAGCAAATTTGGTAGTCACGGGTCTGCATCAGCCTGGCAGGAGTCTGTTCAAGCGTTGCCAAATCGGGTGTGTAAAAGACACGCTGGACGTAGAAGTCAGAATGAGGATCGAGCAGGTCTGACCAGTCCGCTACAGGAAAGGTAGTGGCAATCCTTGAGGGTTCCTGGGTGTTCAGCCGCCATTCATCCAAAATCTGAATTTGCTCGTCTTTAATTTCAAAAATAAAGGCGCGATCGACCGCAAAGCTAGTGCCCGTCAAGCGGGTTATTTCTTTCAAAATATACGTTGGATCAAGGCTAGAGTTGATAATGCGGGCAATCTGGTTGAGTAGCTTCTCTTTCTGCGCTTGCTGCTGCACCTGGTGAAAGAGCTGTGACTGATGAATTGCGATCGCACATTGGTCAACGATCGCCTTCACCATCGACACTTCATCCGCTGTCCACGTGCGATCGCGATCGCATTGATACAAAGACAACTCACCTAAAAATTCTTGCTGATGCATCAAGGGCACGAGCAAAAAAGCATGAATGTTGTACTGTGCCGCAAGTGTTTGAAGCTCTGACCCTGGAGACTGAGGAATTTTGTTGATCACCACAAGCTCACCTTGCCTCAAAGCTTTAGCATGATGCCCAAAGACATTGCAGGGCTTACCGAGCAACAGTTTCCAGTCTTGGGGTGCGTCGCTGATGGTGCGGACGATCATCTCACCGCTCTCAGAGGGGCGAACGACAAGGCAACAGGTAGGGGAGAGAGCCTCTTTGACCATATCAACCGTCGTTTGCAGCACATCATGCAACACCAGGGTTCCACGCATTGCCTGCACAATGCGATTAATAATGGTTTCTCGTTTTGCGTGCTGCTGAATTTGCGCCATTGCCGCTTGCTGCTGTCGATGTAGCTCAAACTCACGGAGCGATCGCTCCAGCACTGTTGGCAGACGAAACAGGCGATCTTTGAGCACATAGTCAGTCATGCCTGCTTTGATGCATGCGACTGCTGCCTCCTCACCAAGACTGCCAGTCACTAAAATCAGCGGAATTTGCTGGTCTGACTGCTGAAGTAACGCCAATACCTCATACGCCGTAAACCCTTTCAGCCGATAGTCTGACAGCACCACATCCCACAAGTGGTTTTCCAACAACTGCTGGCATCCTGCCAGCGTATCAGTTGTTTTGTACGTCAGCTCAATGTCTCCCGCTGTCATAGCCAGGATAACTAATTCAGCATCCACTGGCTCATCTTCTACAATCAGCACACGCAGAGTTGATGGCATAATTAACCCTGGTTGAAGCGTTGGTTGCTGACCATCAGACATAACAAACATTTCAAAAGGGAAATAAAGGGGACTTATTCAGTAACATCCAATAAAGCCCAACATCCCGCGTAACGGTTAAAAATTGCTGAAAATCCAGAGGCTTGACAATATAGCTATTAACCCCTAAATCGTAGCAAGTATTAAGGTCACTGTCTTCCTGCGAGGAGGTCATGACGACAATAATAAGTTGCTGTGTGCGGGGATGCCTGCGTAAAGTTTGTAAGACGCGGATACCGCTAATTTTGGGTAGCTTTAGGTCTAGCAGAACAAAGCGTGGCAGTGGACGTAGCGGTATGCCTTCTTGACCCAGTAAGTAGTGAAGCGCTTGTTCGCCATCGGCGACCACATCAAGCTGATTCACCAAGTTATAGTTGCGAAACGCAAGCCGAATCAACTCCACATCGTTGGGGTCGTCTTCTACTAGCAAAATACGAGTTGGTTCGATCTGCGAGATGCCCTCACGTATCTGCGTCATGTTTGTCAGTCATTTGAACATGCTTAACGCGATCGCTCCGCACTCTCTATAATACTCTAGAGGCGAAATATTAAATAGCTTGTGTTAACGTGAGTTCGACGAACAGAAATTGACACAAGAAAAGCTGAGACTGGTTTTGAAGTAACGGTCTCAGCTATGGAAACCATCGTATCGCGTCTGGATATTGCACACCTTTT